>JABAYK010000083.1 GCA_018609045.1 Flavobacteriales bacterium | reverse complement strand
ATCTGGAACAAGTACAGTTTATGCTGCGGTTGATGGTAGATTTTACCTTGGCGCATTTCATGGTTCCGCTCAAGCAGGCTTGCAACGCTCAACAAATGGAGGTAACACATGGACCCAAGTTTTACCGGATATTGGAACATCTAACATAAACTATGTAGCTGCAGATATTGAACTGGGTGCAGATAATAGAATTTGGATTGGAACTGATCCATCTCCCTTTGCAGGAACAGATAGAGGAGGAGGCCGAATTTTGTTTTCAGATAATGGAACAACTTGGACAACCTCTCATTCTGTTTCAGTTGCTAATGGAAACGGAAGAGTTGAGTTAGCTTGTGCTCCTTCAAATGCCAATGTAGTTTATGGTTTAGTAGAAAATAACAGACAGTTAGAGGCAGTGGTGCGTACTACCAACAAAGGAACTTCTTGGTCTAACATGAATGAACCTAATGATGATGACAATGGAATTTCTGCAACTGATTTTACAAGAGGGCAAGCAACCTATGATTTAATTGCAGCAGTAGACCCAAACAATGCCAATAACATAATTATTGGAGGCATTAACCTTCATCGTTCCACAAATGGGGGAACCTCGTGGAACCAAATTTCAAAATGGAGCAATAACCCAGGTATGTTTGGACAACCATACAGTTTGGTGCATGCAGACCAACATGCAATAACCTACAAGCCTGGAAACTCAAATACTGTAATTTTTGGAAATGATGGAGGGGTTTACTATACTAACTCAGTTTCCACAGCCGCTTCAAGTGATGTAATTGCTGGTAGAAAAAGCGGATATAATGTAACTCAATATTATGCTTGTGCAATAAATCCATCAGCAAGTTCTGATAATTTTATTGCTGGTTCTCAAGATAATGGAACACAAGAATATAATACTGCTGGAATGAATTCAACCACAGAGAAAACAGGCGGGGATGGTGCTTTTTGTTTTATTGACCAAAATGAAAGTAATATTAAAATTACATCTTACGTATACAATAATTATTACCTCTTTGATGGGAATATCTATAGGGGCCAAATTATTAGCAATGATAATAATGGTTCATTTATTAATGTTGCTGACTATGACGATAACCAAAATGTTTTATACACTTATAAATCTTCAAATGAACTTTATCGGGTTAGAAATATTTCTGCTTCATCAATTGGTAACTTAGACTCAATTGGTATCAACTTTTTTTCGGGTGTAACAGCCATAAAAGTTTCACCGTATACAACAACTTCAACCAAGTTATTTGTAGGAACTTCATCGGGAAGGTTATTTAGAATAACAAATGCTAATACAAATGCATTTGCAAGTGTTGATATTTCAAATAATTCATTTCCTAACGGTTCTATTTCTTCTATAGAGTTCGGAGCAAATGAAAATATTATGCTTGTAACAATTTCAAACTATGGGGTAAATTCAGTTTGGTATACTACAAATGGAGGTGTTTCTTGGACAAGTAAAGAAGGTAATTTGCCAGATATGCCTGTAAGGTGGGGAATGATCAATCCAAACAATGCTAACGAGGTAATTGTGGCAACCGAGGTTGGTATTTGGTCTACTTCAAATTTAAATGGAAATAATCCAACTTGGGTAAGTTCAAATTCTGGCTTAGCCAATGTTAGGGTAGATATGTTGCAAATACGCGCCAGCGATAATGAAGTAATTGCCGCTACGCATGGCAGAGGTCTTTTCTCTAGCAATGCTTTTAACAATACCTCAGGATTATCTATTTCTTCTGCAGTTGTTCAACCAAATTGTGGAGGAAGTAATGGCTCAATAACCATAAATGCCACAGGAGGAACAACTCCATATTCCTATTCTTGGAGTACTGGGGATACCAACTCTTCAATATCAAGTTTGAGTGCTGGAACCTATTCTGTAACCGTAACTGATTCAGCAGGGTTGGTTGATTCTTTAACTGAGTTTTTAAACTCATCTTTATCGATTAGTAATTTTCCTTATTCAGAAGGTTTTGAGTCTTCATTTGGGCTATTTTATAATGATACTGTAAATGATAATATTGATTGGGAATTTGACTTTAATGGAACACCATCGGGCGGAACTGGTCCTACAGCTCCTTCACAAGGTGGGTTTTATATTAGAATTGAAGGTTCAGCACCACCAGTAGGTTTAGCCTCTCCTGGAGACGAAGCTATTTTGGTTGGTCCATGTGTAGATTTATCAGGAGCTTCAAACCCCTTTATTTCATTTGATAACCATCAATGGTCTCAAACAGGAACTACACCAGCAAATTGTAAGTTAATATTGGAAGCAGATTCTGGAAATGGTATTTGGTTTCAATTGTTTAAGCAATCGGGAGACCAAGGGAATCAGTGGAATTCTGATACAGTTGATTTATCAAGTTTTATTGGAAATAACCTAACATTTAGATTTATTGCAAAGGTTTCTGATACAACTGGAGCTTCAAATTTCAGAAGTGATATTTCACTTGACAGAGTATATCTTGAAAAATCACCTCCTTTAAGAATTTCATCCGCATCTGTTGTCCAATCTAATTGCGGCGGAAATGGGTTTGGTTCAATTCAAGTAAACACAACAGGGGGACAAGGAACAGTTTCATACTCATGGAGTAATAACCAAACTTCAAACAGTATCAATAATTTAACAGCAGGGGTTTATACAGTTACTGCAACTGCTGGAAGTGATTCAGATTCAGCAAGGTTTGAAATATTTCCAAATAACAGTGTTTCTTCATTTCCTTATTCTGAGAGTTTTGAAAAAACTTTTGGTTCTTGGTCAAATTCACTAACCCATCAAACTGATTGGTTTTTTGATTCCTTAAAATCTGGTTCAACACCTGGCACCGGACCTTCAAATGCAAGTAATGGAAATTATTTTTTAAGAATAGAATCTTCTTTACCTCCACTAGGCACTGCAAATGCAGGAGATAGCGCTATGCTAATTAGTGGCTGTTTGGATTTAACTGGTGCAACAGGAGCCTACTTTGCATTTGATAACCATCAATGGTCTCAGCAAGGCTTTAACCAAGGAAATCCAATAATGAGGGTCCAAGTAGATTCTTCAAATTCTGGTAATTGGCAAACTTTATTTATCCAACAAGGCAATCAGGGTAATCAATGGAACTCAGACACAGTTAGTCTTTTGGCTTATCACAATAAGCAAATAAGAATTAGGTTTAACATTACAACTGGAACAACACTTCCTCAGAATTCAGATTTAGGCCTTGATAATATTTTTATTACCAAATTTGATCCTCTAATATTAAATAGTGTTGCCAAAATAGATCCTCCAAATTGCAGTTCTGCAAATGGCTCAGCAACATTATTTGTTTCTGGAGGTCAATTACCATATTCATTTATTTGGGCAAATGGAGATACAATTAATTCTAGAACTGGATTAACAGCTGGAAATTATGGTGTAACAATTTCAGATGGGTTTGGACAAATAATTGACACCACCATAAGAATAGGAGGAGGTCTAGTTACCAATTATCCTTATAATTATGATTGGGAGAATGGAATAGGTGATTGGATGCAAGAGCCATTAAATGATGATTTTGACTGGACAGTAAATTCTGGAGGAACGCCTTCTGGCAATACTGGTCCATTTGGTGCAAATACAGGTAATAATTATATTTATACAGAAGCCTCCACGCCAAGGGCAAATGGAGATTCTGCCATTATTTACAGCCCATGTTTCGATTTATCTAACCTACCTGCCCCTCATTTTAATTTTGATTATCATATGAGGGGAAATTCAGATTTTACGCTTCAAGTTTTTGCAGATTCTGGAGATGGAATATGGAACCAGTTATTTAATAATACAGGTGGAATTGGCAACCAATGGAATATTGACTCATTGGGCCTTTATTATTATAAAGAAAAAGTTACTCGTTTTAAAATAAAAGGTACGCTATTGGCTGGAACTGGGAACATTTGGCAAGGAGATATTGCTATAGATAAAGTAAGTGTAGACCCTGGTGTTCCTTTACAAATAACTTCATTAAGCACTAATAATGCAACTTGTCAAGGGTTAAATAATGGAACCATTCAGGTTACTGCAGTTGGAGGCTATAGGCCGTATACTTATTCTTTTGATACAATTACATCAACATCTAATTCAGTTTCCAATTTATCAGCTGGGTCTGTTTTGGTTTCAGTTTTCGATAAATATGGAAGAACTGTAGATACAACCGTAACCATTGGTGAAGATATTGTCATTAATATAGCCACAACTGTAACCGACGAATCATGCGGTAATGCGGGCAATGGAAGTATAGTTGCTTCAGCTTCTGGAAGTCCTTTTGCAAACTATTCATACAATTGGTCAAATAATATTACTGGCCCTACAAATAATAATTTATCTGCAAATACATACACTGTAAGTGTTACAGATTTATTAGGTTGTTTCGCTTTAAAAACTGATACAGTTGGCTCAGCGGCTCCCTTTCAAATATTAATTTCTAGAAAAAACGAAAAGTGTGATGGGTTAAATGATGGCTCTGCTACAGCGCAAATTATTGGAACTACAAGTAATGCAAATTACAATTGGAGCAACAACGATACTACCCCTACAATTTCCAATTTATCTCCTGGCAAATATGTTGTTTCAGTCACCGATAACTCAACTTGTTTGGTAATTGATAGTGTAGAAATCTTGCCAGCTCCAAGTTTTGGTATATCTCTTTCTGCAACAAATGTTTCTTGTAAAGGTGATTCAAGTGGTACAGTAAATTTAAGCATTCAGGGCGGACTTTCACCTTTCAATATTTCATGGTCTAATGGCCAAACCGATAGTTTATCTATAAAGAATTTGCCTTCAAACCTTTATTCTGTTATAGTTATAGATGATAGTTTGTGTTCACAAAGTGATTTTATTCAAGTAACAGAGCCGGTTTTACCACTAGTTATTTTAGATTCAATTGTAAACGAAACTTGCTTTGGTGCAGGAGATGGGGGTGCTGCAGTACAGCCATCTGGTGGAATTCCCCCATATCAATATGCATGGCCTTCTCCAATTCCATCTGGCCAACAATTTGCCTTGGGTTTAAGCAGCGGGCCTGTAACTGTAACCGTTACAGATTCAGCTGGTTGTGTTAAACCAGTTCCGTTAGTAATTGGAGGTCCTCCTCAAATAGTAATCAACTTTGATAGTGTACCAGATTTATGTACAACTAGCCCAATAGTAAACCTAAATGCTACTCCTTCAGGAGGAATTTTTTCTGGGCCAGGAGTTACAGGAGCTTCATTTAACCCTGCCAATGCTGGTATTGGAAGTATTAATTTAAAATACAACTTTACCAATACTTCAGGTTGTTCAGATTCTGCATCACAAATAGTAAAAATAGATTCTGCTATTGTGGTTTCCCAAACACCAATTGCTCCAATTTGCCAAAATGCAAACACAATTACATTAAGCGGAGGGTTACCTTCAGGAGGAAATTACTTTATTAACGGTGTTGCTAGTGCTGTTTTTAATCCATCTAATTTTAATCCTGGTTCCTACAATGTGAAATATGAAGTTACAACAGGGTGTGGAATTGATTCAGCTGTTTCTGCAGCTCAAGTTTTAAATACACCTACAGTAAATGCAGGGATAGATCAAATTATTGCAGCGGGCACTTCAGCCCAATTAAATGGCTCTGTTTCGGCTTTTAGTATGGCTAATGTTGGGGCGATTTGGCAGCCAGATACTTTGGTTCAAAATCCATTTTTGTTAAATTCTAACACAATTAATTTGGCTCAAACCTCAGGGTTGGTATTATTTGCAGCCGATACATTAACGGGTTGTTTTGCTACTGATACTGTATTAATAAGTGTAACAACAACCCCATTAACAGTTAATGTTATTGCAGGGCAGGATTCAGTTTGTGAGGGAGTAAGCGTGGTATTAAGTGCTACGGCAAATGGAGGAACGGGAAACTATAGTTACAATTGGTCGCCAATAAATTTAGTCAGTCCTTCAAATGTATCAAACCCTTCAGCTTTGGTGAATAATTCAGGTTATTTTAAAGTAGAGGTTACCGATGGTTTTTCATCTGCTACAGATTCTGTTTTTATTACCTCTCTTCCTAAACCAATTTCTACCTTAAGTATTGCCACAACTTATTGTGAAACAGATAGTGGAATTGCTTTAAGTGGAGGTTCTCCTTCAGGTGGTCTTTACCTAGTAAATGGAATCTTTTCTTCAACTTTTAGCCCGATTAATTTTGGTGTAAGTCAACAAACTTTAGGTTACCAAGTAACCAATTCATTTGGGTGTACAACAACAGCTCAGCAATTGGTTGATATTATTTCTTCTCCATCAGCATCACTATCAGGTTTTTTGCCGATTTGCAGCAATTCAAATCCTATAACTTTAACTGGCGGAAGCCCAATTGGTGGAACATATAAAGGTAATGGAGTATCTAATGGATTGTTCGACCCAACGCAAGTTTCTATTGGAAATCAAGCCATAAAATATGTGTACACCGCAGGAAGTTGTTCAGACTCTGCCACACAAAACATTTTGGTGGAACAAGCCCCTAGTATTTTTGCAGGTAATGATACTGCAATAACCTCTGGTGGTACAATTACATTTAACACAATTGCTTCAGGAAATAATTTAAGCTATTCTTGGTCTCCAGCCGCGCAATTGGTTTCAAGTAATATTGCAAATCCAACCACAGTAGCTTTAACCAATACAGCTTTGTTTAATGTAACTGTTGTCGATGGGGTAAACAACTGCTCTGCAAATGATGATATTTTGGTTAGCGTAGTTGGGGGTCCTCTATCCGTAAATGTTACTGCATCTGCAACCATCATTTGTTTTGGCGATTCGGTTACACTTAATGCGCTACCTTCTGGGGGTACAGGAAGTTACACTTACCAATGGAGCAACAGCACAAAGTTGAATAATGCCAATATTTTAAACCCTATTGCAACCATAGATTCATCTACCCAATTCTTTGTAACCGTTTCTGATGGTGTAAACAATGCCATATCTTCAATTGCCATAAATGTAAATCCTTTGCCAAATGTTAGTTTACCTGCTTTCGCCGATGTTTGTGAAGGTGACTCACCTTTTGTTTTAACTAGTGGAACACCAAATGGCGGATCTTTTGTGGGAGCCGGAATAAATTCAAATGTTTTTGATCCGGCTGCTGCCGGAGTTGGAGTTCATCCAATTGTTTATTCTTTTACAGATGCAAATGGTTGTTCTAATTCGGCCTCATCATCCATTCAGGTAAATGGAAACCCTCTGTTGTCAACTTCCAATAGTGCTAATATTTGCGATAATCAAAGTGCGATAGGATTAAATATTGTTTCTCCCTCAGGGGGAAGTTATTCTGGTTTAGGAATTACAAACGGTGTTTTTGACCCAAGTATTGGTGCTGGAAATTATGCTTTCACTTACAATTATGTTGATACAAATATGTGTTCGGCTTCATTAATAGATACTTTGGAAGTTAATGCTTCCCCAGTAATTGATGCTGGAATAAATCAAGTTATAAATACAGGATTTAATACCCAATTTTTTGCTTCTGTAACGTCGCCAGCCACTGGTTTTGTTTCAAGCTGGAGTCCGACAAACTTTGTGGTTTCTCCAAATAGTTTAACCTCACAAGTTGCAGGTATTACAGTGCCAACGCTTTACACCTTAACCGTAACGGATACAAACTCAGGATGTGTTTCAACAGATCAAATGTCAATTTCGGTAATTGGAGGACCACTATTTGTGAGTTTAAATGTTGATAACGATACTATTTGCGAAGGAGATACAGTAAACTTCAACTCATTAAGTGGAGGCGGTACAGGTATTTATAGTTACAGTTGGAACACAATTGCTTTGTCTAACGATACAATTGGAAATCCATTTGCCACACCTTCCATTTCTACAACTTACATTGTGACTTTAGATGACACTGTAAATTCAGTTTCTGATACAATTAATGTAGTTGTGTTAGCCAAACCACAAACTCAATTTAGTTTACCCGCTTCAATTTGTTCTGCCGATAATCCAATTTTGTTAAACCAAGGATTACCTGCAGGAGGCGCCTATTTTGGTAATGGAGTAAGCGGTAACTTTTTCGACCCTGTTTTAGCTGGAAATGGAAATTCAAAAGTTTATTATTTGCTTACAACTCCAAATGGATGTTCTAGCTTAGATTCATCTGCAATTACCGTAAATCCATCTCCAGCAAATGTTTCTTTATCGCTAGTAACAAGTGAAACCTGTAAAGATGGGAACTCATTTTTGTTATCAGGTGGAGCGCCAAGTGGAGGCTCTTACAGTTGGTTAGGCAACCAAAATAATTTGTTTAATCCTTTTGGCTTATCAGCTGGTAGTTATTCTGTAAGTTACCAAGTAACCAATGGTTTTGGTTGTTCAGCTTCAGCAATTGATTCTGTAAATGTGTTGCCAACCCCAACAATTTCATTAATAAGCTCAACAAATGTTACTTGTAATGGAAATGCTGATGGTGAAATTTCTATAGCTATTTCTGGGGGAACCTTGCCATATAAAACAATAATTTGGAGTACTGGAGCTCAATCTGTAACTACTTTGAGTAGTTTAGCAGCAAATAACTATTCAGTTTTTGTTGGCGATTCTTTTTCTTGCTCAGTATCACAATCTTATCAAATTACAGAGCCGAATCAAATTTTACTAAATACCTCAACAAATGATATATTTTGTAATGGTGATAATAATGGTGTAGCATCAGTTTTAGTTACAGGTGGAAATTCACCTATTTCTTTTGCCTGGTCGAACAACAAAATTGGGCCACAAATTGATAGTTTAGCTAGTGGATTTTATACAGTTTCAGCAACTGATGCTAAAGGTTGTTTAGACAGCGCCACTGTTCAAATATTTGAGCCAAATATGTTGACAGGATTCTTAAATTCATTTCCGGTAAGCTGCTTTGGTAAAAATGATGGTTCTGCCCAAATTTCTGTAATTGGAGGAACAACGCCTTATAATTATTTATGGGAAAGTGGAGCCCAAACAAACAATGCAACAAAACTGTCTGGTGGTTACCAAAATATTACCGTAACAGATACCAACAATTGTTCTTTTATTGATTCGGTTCTTGTTCAAGAACCACCAAAAATTAATATTGGAATTTTTGCCATTGGCAATACTTCTTTTTGTGCTGGAGGCTCAGTATTTTTAAATGCAAACCCAACTAATTATCCAACTTATCAATGGAAATTAAA
Source organism: Flavobacteriales bacterium (assembly GCA_018609045.1). Taxonomy (GTDB): domain Bacteria; phylum Bacteroidota; class Bacteroidia; order Flavobacteriales_G; family Salibacteraceae; genus JAAZVO01. The sequence goes on along the minus strand of JABAYK010000083.1, from coordinate 7,078 downwards.
TGGGGTGAATATTTCAAGTGCAACTGCACCAGTAATTAACGCTTCGCTTCCTGGTAATTATTCAGTTTCTGCAACAGATTCAGTTGGTTGCTCAGCCACCTCAACTGTAACACAGGTAACTGTAGCCCCTCAACCTCAAATAGTATTTACCGGTGTAGCTGGTGATTATTGTGAAAATGGTGACACAGTTCTAATATTTGCTTCGCCAAGCGGAGGTAACTTTAATGGACCCGCTGTATCAAACAATGTTTTTATTCCTAACCAATTAAATACAGGAACTTACCAGTTAAAATATACTGTTACAGATACCAATGGTTGTACAGATTCCGCCAATAAAAGAGTTGATATCAGGCCTGCTCCTCAAATTGGAGGTTTGTTAGGCCCAACTATGGTTCAACCGGGCAATAGTTACACTTATGCAATTAATGCCACCAATGGTTCTCAATACTTTTGGAGTGCCACAAATGGAGTAATTGGTTCAACAACAAACAACCTTTCGAATATTACATGGGGAACAGCAGGTACTGGAGAAATTCAAGTGGTTGAATCTAACTTTTTTGGATGTCTGGATACTGCTAAATTCTTTATTAGCATAGGCATACAAATAGGTACAGAAGAATTTGTAAAAACCAGTGAAGTAAAGGTTTATCCGAACCCGGCAGAAGACCAAATTAATTTGGTTTTTGAAACCATTAAATCAAACAACGGAATTGTAAATGTCTACGCAAATAATGGAAGATTGGTTTTTAACAAAACCATAAATGCATCACAATTAATTAATGGTTATAGTTTGGATGTTTCTACTTGGTCTTCAGGTATTTACCTGATTACACTTCAGTCAGATGATATAATTCATAAAATACCTTTGGTAATTAGGTAGGTTACTTTGCCACCATTTTTTAATTTTAACGCTCAAATTTCAACAAGCAAGCATGCCTGATAAAATAAATAGATTAGAGAAGAAGATTGAAGAAGCTTTATTAGGTGGAGGTCAAAAAAGAATTGATTCACAGCATAAAAAAGGAAAACTAACAGCTCGCGAAAGAATTAACCTTTTGTTAGACGAAGGTTCTTTTGAAGAATTGGGAATGTTAGTTCAGCACCGTTCTGTAAACTTTGGTCTAGACCAACAAAGGTTTTTGGGTGACGGAGTTGTTACTGGATATGGTACTATAGCTGGAAGATTGGTTTATGTTTTTTCTCAAGACTTTACCGTTTTGGGAGGATCCCTTGCTGAAGCTCACGCTGAGAAAATTGTAAAAATTATGGATTTGGCCATGAAAAATGGCGCTCCGGTAATTGGATTAAATGATTCTGGAGGAGCAAGAATTCAAGAAGGTGTAGTTTCATTAGGCGGTTATGCTGATATTTTTTATAGAAACACAATTGCATCAGGAGTTGTTCCTCAAATTTCTGCCATTATGGGCCCATGTGCCGGCGGTGCAGTTTATTCGCCTGCCTTAACCGATTTTATTTTTATGGTAGAAAATACTTCTTACATGTTTGTTACTGGCCCAAATGTGGTTAAAACAGTTACCAACGAGGAGGTTTCTGCCGAAGATTTAGGTGGAGCATCAGCTCATTCATCAAAAAGTGGAGTTACCCATTTTGCATTTCCAAACGAAGTAGAAACTATAAATGGCCTAAAAAGACTGATGTCTTATATTCCTCAAAATTGTGAAGAGGAACCACCATTTGTTCCTTATGAATCTAAGGATGAAATAAGACCTTTATTAAATGATATTGTGCCAGATAATCCAAATCAACCTTACGATATTAGAGAAGTAATTGAAGGTGTTGTAGACGATAGTTCGTTTTTTGAGGTAAAAGAAAATTTTGCAGGAAACATAGTTGTTGGATTTGCAAGATTGGCTGGCAGGTCTATAGGAATCGTAGCTAATCAACCTGCTGTTTTAGCAGGATGTTTAGATGTAAATGCCTCTAAAAAAGGCGCTCGATTTGTAAGATTTTGCGATGCATTTAATATTCCGCTTCTCGTTTTTGAAGATGTACCTGGTTTTTTACCTGGCACCGACCAAGAATGGAATGCCATTATTACCAATGGTGCTAAATTATTGTATGCCTTTTGCGAAGCTACTGTACCCAGAATTACAGTAATTACAAGAAAAGCTTACGGCGGAGCTTATGATGTGATGAACTCAAAACATATTGGGGCAGACATGAACTATGCTTGGCCAAGCTCAGAAATTGCTGTAATGGGAGCCAAGGGTGCTGCTGAAATAATTTTTAGAAAAGAAATAGCTGAGGCTGAAGACCAAGCAGCAAAACATAAAGAAAAAGAAGACGAATATGCAGAGTTATTTGCCCACCCGTATAACGCAGCTGCAAGAGGATATGTTGATGAAGTAATAAAACCAGACCAAACCCGGGCCAAATTAATAAGGGCCTTTAAAATGCTTGAAAATAAAGTTGATAACCTACCTAAAAAGAAACACGGGAATATTCCTCTATAGTAAGAAGTTAATATTCATTTATTTTTTACTAATTTCTTCATGTGGTTTTGGCCAGGTGCAAGAATTAGTAGATAGTTTAAAGCAAACTGTTAAACTAAAACAAGGCGAAGAAAAAGCTCTAATTCTTTCAGACCTTTGCTGGTATAATCGTGCTATAAGCTTCGATTCTGCCAGAAAGTATGGAAGGCTTGCCTTAAACTTTGCCTCAAAATTCAATACGATAAAGGGATTGCCCAAGCGTATAACGATTTAGGCATAATATTTATTGATATTGCTAATTATAACAAGGCCTTAAGCTTATTCGATAGCTCATTAGCTATTAGGCAAAAACTAAACGATACTTTAGGAATTGCGGCACTTTACAACAAAATTGGTATAGCACATCAAAACAAAAGAGACTTACCCGAAGCATTAGAAGCTAGTCTTAAAGCTTTAAAAATTTACGAAGAAAAAAATCTTCCTTTTTATGTAGCTTATTGCCTAAACAACATTGCCATTTTATACCACGACCAAAGCAACTACCAAAAATCAATTGAGTATCACAAAAAGGTGGTAAAATATCGCAAAGAGCTAAATGCCGATTATGATTTGGGAGCATCGTATCATAACCTCGGTAATGTACTTTATGGAAACAAAAATTACCAAGAAGGCTTAGCGTATTATGATACTGCATTATCGGTTTTAACCAACTTTAAAGATAAAGAGGGGTATTCTGCTTGTCTTTCGAGTATGGGTTCGGCTTATTACCAACTAGATGAAACTAGCAAAGCTTTGAAATACCTAAAAGAAGCATACTCTCTAAAAAAAAACTAGGAAATAAAACTACAATTACACCTACGCAAGTAAACTTAGCCAAGTGTTATACCAGATTAGGTAATTATAAAAAGGCTAAACCGATGTTAGACTCAGCTTTGGCTACTTCAAAAAGCTTGGGAATAAAAGAGCATACCAAGCAGGCCTACTTTGCATTATCTGAGTATTAACCGGCAACCGGCAACTATAAAAAAGCACATGAAAGTATTCAGTTTTATACATTGTATAGCGATTCTATAATCAATGAAAACGTAAACCAAACAGTTGCATAAATGCAAACCAAGTTTGATACTGAAAAAAAGGAGCAAGAAATTGAAAAACTTTCACAGGAAAAATTAATTCAAGAACTAGTAATTCAAGAAAAGAATAACCAAATATTAATTACCGTATTGGGCCTTATTTTGGTAATAATTTTCTCTGTAGTATTCTACTAACTTTATCGCATTAAGCAAGATAGAAAATTGAGCGCAGCTTTATTGGAAGAGCAGAAAAAAGGCTTAAAAGCAGTTATTTTGGCAACAGAAAACGAAAGGCAAAGAATTGCCAAAGATCTGCTTGCTGGAATCGGGCAAACCTTATCAGGAATTAAATTGGGGCTTTCAAAATTTACAGCTGATTTGCCAAATGATAACCAAAAAGAATACTCAAATATTTTAAATTTTGTTGATGAGGCTTGCACTGAAGTTAGGGCAATTTCTCACCAAATGATGCCCAAGGCTTTAAAAGAAAATGGATTAGTCTCTGCCATTGAAGACATGTTAAACAAAAGTTTAGCCATTTCAAAAGTTGAATATTCTTTTAACCAAATTGGATTAGATGAAGGAAGGTTTGATGAAGTACTTGAAATAGGCCTTTTTAGAATTACACAAGAGTTAATTAACAACATCATAAAACATTCAGGTGCTACTAAAGTAGATGTGCAAATAAGTAAAACCCAAAAGCATTTGGTACTTTTAGTTGAAGATAATGGTAAAGGATTTAAATTTGATGAGAAGAGAGATGGTATTGGTTTAATGAATATGAAAAGCAGGGCCAATACTTTTAACGGAGAAGTAAATTACGAAACAGAGTTAAACAAAGGCACCGTAGCCACTATTAGAGTTCCATTGCATGATTAAGGAAATAAGAATTTTAATTGCAGATGATCATCAGATTGTTTCGGATGGACTAAAGAATATTCTAAAAGATATTGAAGGTCTTAAGGTTGTTGCCTCTGCTTCTAATGGTGAAGAAGCTGTTGAAATTTGTAAAACCTTAACTATTGATATTGTTTTGATGGATATTGATATGCCTAAATTAACAGGCATTGAGGCCACAAAACTTATCAAAGCTCAATTTAGTAATATTAAGGTTTTGGTGCTTTCTATGCACAACGAAAAAGGCGTAATTCAAAATGTGGTTGATGCTGGCGCAGATGGTTATTTGTTAAAAAACACCAACCAAAACGAATTAATTAACGCCATTAAAAAGATTTGCGAAGGCGAAAAATTCTTTTCTTCAGATGTTACCATGACTTTGCTGAGCAAGGGAGGAGTTTCAGACTCTAACGAAGACAAAGAATTGGTTGAGTCTTTAACAGAAATAGAAATTGAAATTTTAAAATTAATTTCTGAAGGATTATCTAACAAAGAAATTGGCGATCAACTATTTATTTCGTATCGCACGTTAGATACACACCGTACCAATTTAATGAAGAAGCTTAATGTACACAAAATGCAGGCTTAATTAGATTTGCCCTAAAAACAAGTTGGTTTAAAAATCATCATCAAAGATAATTTCAGGTTTTTTGGTTTTATCATCGGGGTTTTCGAGTGCTTTTTTAATTAGCTTCTTAAGTTTTCCATCTTCTTTTTTAACCGTATCAGCAGGTGATTCAGGCAAACTAGTATCAGGTTGCGATTCAAACTCATCCCAAATAATTTCAAATTCTTTTTCTTCGACTGGTGTAGTAGTTGGGTCTCCAGAAAATTCTTGTTTTAAAATTTGTTTTATGGTTTCTTTTTCTTGTTGCATTGTGGCTTTGCTTGCTTCACGTTTTTTACGTTTGTCCCATTGCATTTCAAAGTCATCAACATTGCCCAATATTTTGAGGTAAATTATTTTACCACCAAGTCCATCATCTTCAATCTCGCCAAATTCTGTTTGGTTTTTGGCATCCTTCATCATCAAGTCTCTCAAATCAAAATTTAGCGAATAGTCGATATCATTATTGAAGGAGTGAGTGCCTTCTAATTCAATATTCATGGCAGTAGATTTCACTTTCATGCTTGGTATTGTAATTACCTCGTTGGTGAGGTTAAAAGTGTTGTTTACGTTAGAAAATTGAATGTTTTTAATGCGTTTTCCAAACTCATCGGTATTTATCAATCTTTTTAAAACAGATTGGGTTTTAAAGTACTCATTAATGTCTGCCAAACCTTCGAAGTTTATCAATCTACCATCATCAATATTAAGGTCAACCACGGCATTTAACGATTTATAATCTGGGTCGAATTTGGTATTCATAATACCAGAAGCACTGTAACTTGCTGTTGCTTTTCCTCTTAGGTGGTCTGCCCTAATGTAGGTTTGGTTAAAGTTATCGAAGCTTTTAAAAAGCTGGACTATTTCAATGTTTTTGATGGTTCCGGTAGAGGAGAAGGTGAGGTTTTGGTCGGCCAAAGGGACTAGTTTGAGGTTAGCAAAAAGCCAACCATTCATGGTTTTTAATTTTAAGTTAGAAGCTTTTATTAAGCTTGGAGAAATCAACAAATCACTCGTTGCAGAATCTGAGGTGAAGTTGCCATACACAAAGTTTAATATTGAGGTTTGAAGGTTGGCTGCAATGTTTGAAGGAAAAAAAGTACCTGCTTCTTCATTACCATTTGAGGGCAAAAGCAAATCTTCGAAAACAAACTTTTTTGAAGTTAAACTGCCTTTTACCAAAAGCTTTTGGTTGCTGTTAAAAATAAATTGCCAAAGATTAATTATTGAGCCTTTAAATTGAGCATCGCTAAAGTTCCGGTTGGTTTCTAATGAATCTAAAATTAATTTATTGCCGCTTAAGTTTCCATACGCGTAGGGTATTCGTAATAAATCGTTTGGCGCAATTTCATAAGCAAAGGCTTCTGCTGAAAAGTTTAAATTTTCAAATTGTAACTTTTCCAAATCAGGTGTTTCAAAATTCCATCGCCACAAAGGCCAAATAACTTTGCCCTTAAAAATTACATTGGCGTTAAATTGTGGTAGGCTATCGTAATTCATGAAAGAAAGCCCACTTTTTATGGAAGCACGGCCTTGCAACTTGGCTGTGAATTTTGGAGCTTCGAGGTTTTCAATCAAACCTGAGCCTCTAATTTGGCCTTCAGAAAAAGGGAAATAGATTGAATCTAAAACTACTTTTCCTTTGACAATATTTCCTTTCCAATCGGGCTTTAAAGTTCCCTTTGCATAAATATTGTTTAGTTTTTCGGCCCCTTTTTGAAGCAATACCTTGCCTTGCTCTAAACTAAAGTTTAATTGGTAGGTTGGCGCTTCATTTTTTGGGTTTGAGTGAATGGTGAATTTTAAATCTACAATGCCATCGGCTTCAAAAGAATCAAGCGAGTTAGCCCATTCTGTAGAGTAAAGACTTAAGGCGTTTTTCAATTGTAATTTGTTGCCAACCACAATCAAATCGTAATCAGATTTTTCTACTTTACCAGCTACATTTATGCTGTGTAGCTTATTTATGACCAGCTCATTTTGATTGAATGTGTAGGTTTCGTTTTCAGTATCAATACCTAAATTGATATCAATATCTACAGAGTTAA
>JABAYK010000058.1:4820-16576 GCA_018609045.1 Flavobacteriales bacterium | reverse complement strand
CAAATGTTGGAACAAGTGTTTCGATGTTCGAAGCAATTCACGGTTCGGCGCCAGACATCGCTGGAAAAAATATAGCAAATCCATCTGGATTAATCAATGCTTCAGTAATGATGTTGGCTCACGTTGGAAAAACTGAAAAAGCTGATTTGGTAAAAAATGCCTGGTTAACTACAATTGAAGATGGTTATCATACGGGTGATATTTACAAGGAAGGAATTAGCACAAAACTTGTTTCTACAAGCGAATTTGCCGAAGAAGTAATTAAGAGATTAGGCAAAACACCTCAAAAGCTTCCTGCCAGTAACATGGCTGAAGGAGCAGGTGAAATTACAATTCCAGGTTACGAGAGAAAAGTAGAAACTAAAGAATTGGTTGGTATTGATGTTTTTATCGATTGGCAAGGTTCAAATCCTAATGAAATAGGAGAGTCTTTAAAAGCTTTAAAACCTTACAATATTCAATTGAAGATGATTACCAACAGAGGAGTAAAAGTTTTTCCACATGGCAACAAAGCTACTTATTGTACAGACCATTGGAGATGTCGTTTTGTGAGCAGCAATGCAGATTTAACTCCTGGTAAAGCGGTTTATGAAAAAATACAATATGAAGATGTAGTTGCCTTATTATCGAAATTACACGACAATGGCTTTGATGTAATAAAAACAGAAAACTTGTATGAGTTTGGAGGCCGAAGAGGCTTTTCGCTCGGACAAGGAGAGTAATTATTCTCCTGAAATTATTAGTTTTTTAAACTCATTTTTAAAAGGTGTTTGCAAATAGTAAACACCTTTTTTTATGCCATTTAAATTAATGGATGAGTTTGAATTTACCAATTCAGAAAACACCAATTTCCCTTCAATCGAAAATATTTTTACTTCAAAACTTTCTGAAAGCGATGCTGCATTATTCGAAATAAAAACTTCTGTTTTGGCCGGATTTGGATAAATATAAACTGAGTTATTTTTTACAATTTTTGGAGTTTTAACACCAATATTTGAATAAGCAATTCGGCATTGTGGGTTTTCGGTTACCAAATACCCATTAAAGTTTTTTGGAAATGAGGTTAATCCAGAATCTAAAACCATGTTGTAGCCTAAAGTATCGCCTGCGTTCCATGGAAAAAACATGCCGTGTCTGTAATATTTTGGGTTGGTAATTGTATCACCATTTTCATCTTCAAAAAAGAAACTTGTGTATCCTGTATTTGCCTTTTTTAATGTATCGTAAGTCATTTCAAAATAGAACCCAGGTTTGGCCTGATTAAAGAACAAGCCATCATCTACAATAGTATCTTTAAAGTTGAAAAACTCAAAATTTCCGCAATCTTGACCATTTAAATTCAACAAAGCAAAAACTGAAAGTATACATGTTAAAATCTGTTTCATCTGTTTTGGTTTTAAGTTGACCAATGGTAATAATTGTGGTTTTCATCTAATTTGAAACCCACTTTAGGGTAAAGCAAATTTCCTACAAAGTTATTTTTATCTGTTTCAAGCAACAATCCTGCAGAATTTGTTTCATTAGCTAGATTTTTGGCTGCTTCAATTAATCCTTTTGAATAACCTTTTCCTCTATAACTTTCGTCTACAAATAAGTCGTTTAGCAACCAAAGCCTTTTCATTTGGGTTGAAGAAAAAATTGGATAAAGCTGCACAAATCCAACTAAAATTCCAGAATCTTCTGTAACAAATATTTTAGAATCTTTATTTTCAAATCTTTCTAACAGAAATAATTTTGAGGCTTTTAAGTTACTTTCTTGGTTGTAAAAAACTCTGTATAAATCAAACAATCTGTTTAGCGATTTTATATCTGAAATAGTAGCTTGTCTTGTCATTTTTCTCCCTTTTTAAAAGTTGGTGAAAATATATTTTCTACTCCACGAAACCTCTTGGTGAGGAGCCAAGTTAATTTCAAAATACATTTCAGGACTAATCACATGGTTGCAACCCCAAAGGTTAAATTTTTGCAATTTGAAATCTCCAATTTCCGAAATTCCAAATTTTAGTTTTTTGTGGGTTAACTCCCAATTTGGCTCTGGGCTTTGCTCTCCATTTATTTTGCCTAAAAAAAAGTCTTTTGAAGGAGAATTTTTCAACTCTACCAAATTGCCTTTGATGCTGATTAATTTTTCGGGATCTACATTTTCGAAAAAATCTTCTCTTTTGGGAAAGAAAGGGAGTTTTAGGCCAATGTTTTCATCAATAGGTTCTTTGTTTATGGCAATGAAATTGTGGTTGTATTCGTTGGTATTTATGGTTTTATTACCCGTATTTATCAATTGGCTTTTGATTTCGAAACCATTTTCAAGCACCTTAATTTCTTTGTGGAGTCGATAGGCGTAACCAGAATTCAAATCGCCAATGCAAGAAATTTTTAAACTTAATTTTGATTCTTCAACTTCAAATTGTGCTGGTTTTATGGGGTAATTTTTTAAAAATGAATAGGGATTTTCATCTCTTTGTAAAAGACCGATTCCTATTTTATGAAACCAATCGCCGGGTTTTGCTTCATCGTAACCGATAGGATTCTCCATACCAAATTCGTTGTAAAAACCTCTGCCTAAGATATTGGTGTTTTCAGGTTGTATTCGCTCAACTCCTGAAATTTCAATTCCTTTAAATTTTACGTTGATGATTTTTCCTGTGCAATCAAACCTCGAACCTTGGTAGTTTTTGAGTGGATGATCAACTTGCAGCGTAACATTTTTGCTGGATAAAGAATAAGTCATTGCAGCGAATTATTTAGTTCACTTCAAGTAACTCCACGTCAAATATTAAAACTGAATAGGCTGGAATTGACCCAACCGCTTGGTCTTTGTAACCTAGCCTTGATGGAATAAGCAACGTTATTTTGCCACCTTCGTTAATTAAGGGAATACCTTCTTGCCATCCTGCAATTACGTTTCGTAAACTAAAAGTAACTGGAGTTGTGGCTTCGTCAAAAACACTTTCGTCTGATAAAAATCCTTTGTATTTTACGGTAACAGTGGAATCTATTGTTGGCCTGCTTCCTGAACCTTGGTTTATGATAACATAATACAAACCCGATTCAGTTGTTTGGGCATTGAGGCCTTTGTCGGCGATGTATTCTTCAATAATTTTTTGGTCTTTGGCAGCTTGTGTTTCTGGGTCTTCTTTTTTGCAAGAATTTAAACCAAAAAATAAAATGGCTAGTAAAAATATTCCTCTCATCTTAATTTGATAAATTTTGACCAAATTAGTTTTTATTTACGGAAACTTGGACAATTCTAGGCATGTAGTTCCTGCCTTTTCCATCTTTTATGTTTAACCTTTTCCAATCTTTTTCAATTTGAAAATTTTGGGTTTTTAAAAATTCATCAAATTCAATTTCTGTTAAAAACGGATTTTGGCAACCATGGTGTTTGGCAGGTTTAATTTTGTAGAAAGAATCTGCAATAATTATTGAACCATTTGGTTTTAAAATTCTCTCTAATTCTTGGATGAAATTGGGCTTATTGTCAATTTCATGCAATAGGTTAAACACAAAAACAACATCAAAATAGTTTGATGGCAACCAAGTTGAATCTTCATCTCCAATTTGAATTTTTAAATTTTTTGGATTGATGTTATTGAGTTCTAATTCAGAAATTTTTTGCTTCATTTTTTTGTTTTGAATTTTATCGAACAAAGTTCAAGTAATCAGAAAGAGATTAGTTTGACCAAAATCACATGAAGCCTATATTTACACTGTTTTTTGTCATAATAATTAATGACTAAAAACAGTTTTTTTGAAATGGTTTTTTAAAGAGAAAACCTGTTTTATAATAGTTAATTTGACGCTTTTTGCATTTTGCGAACCATTTCCCACCATTTTTGGGTTGGAATATTTTCTAATGTAAATACTTCGCCAATTAGTGGTGTTGCAATATTTACATTTTTCAATTTTGCTTCATTCGAGGCTCTAATGATAGGCTCATCCCAAACATGGCTAGCAAGGTCAAATTTGCCCCAATGTATTGGGAACATAATTTTAGATTGTAAATCTAAACTGGCTTGAACAGACTCCTCTGGAAGCATGTGAATTTCTGCCCAATCTTTATCATAGGCTCCATTTTCCATAAAGGCAATATCAAATGGGCCAAATTTTTCGCCAATAGTTTTAAATTCATCAAAATAGCCACTATCGCCATTAAAAAACACTTTTAAGTCGGGCGATTTTATTACCCAAGAGCACCAAAGGGTCGAAAACTGATTGGTTAATCCTCGGCCACTAAAATGACGAGAAGGTGTCATGGTAAGTGAAACTCCATTTTGAGTTGTGTTTTCATACCAATCCATTTCTACAATTTTATCTGGAATGATTCCCCATTTAAGCAAATGGGCTTTTAAGCCAAGTGGAACGTAAAAACTTTCTACTCTGCTGTCTAAATCTTGGATAGCTTCATAATCTAAATGATCATAATGGTCGTGAGAAATAAGTACAATATCTATTTTCTCTGGAAGGTCGGCCAACTTATTTTCTTGCTCCATTTCAAATGGCTCAACAGTGCCAGGTATTGGTGAAGCTTGGTTAAAAACAGGGTCGCATAAAATTACTACACCGTTTGTTTTCATTAAAATAGTAGAGTGACCAAACCAAACAAATGAGCCATTTTCCATTTTAGAGGCATTAAATTTTTGGGATGGAATAGGAATCAAAGGCGTTTTGTCGGCAGGACCAGTAAAAAATCTCAGCATTGACGAAAGCATCGATTCTCCGGACTGAGGGTCTCTTGTATCCAATTTGGTTTCTACCAAATTCACGAAAATTTCGCCATTGAAGTTTTTTGAGTTTTTGATTTTTTCTAAGCTTTCACCAGTAGCTACATCACCAAAAGTGGGGGCAAAAGTTACAAAGGCCCAAACTGAAATAATTAATAGAATTATGACAGATAGAATTGCTTTCAGGATAAAGAAAAGGGCCTTTTTCATAATTTTAATTAAAATCAAGTTGCTTTTACATCGATTGAACTAGAATTACATTTCAAAGAAAAAGCATTTTATTACCTTAGGGTTCACTATCTGTTTTATATTTATTTGGAGCTTTACTGTTTTTGGCGTTATTGATTATTAAAAAATAAAAAATGAATGAAAATGAAGAAAAGCTAGAACATCAATTTAATATCAATTTGGATGTGTTGGCTTTTAAAACTAATTATCAGCTCGAATCATTTTTGTTAAAAGAACCATTAAAAGGGAGAGTTGATTATACTTCAACCCATAGCCAAAGAGGCAGGTTTTTGGGCGGCGTTTTGTTTATAGGCTTTTCTTATTTGTTATTGTACTTATGCTTTAGTCAAAGTGATTACTTTAAGGATTTAGTACTTACTATTCTAACCATTATTGGTGGAGTTGTTTTTCTAGGCTTCGGCATATGGTTATTAAAAACGGCTAATATTGAATATCAGATAGAGGTAAACCTCCCCAACTTATCTGTTACCAAAAGGTTTACCAATACCTATATACCTTCAATAAAAATTAATTTTAATGATTTTTATGGGTTGGTTGCCTTAGATGATAGAACTCATGATGTGGAGGATTCATCTGATTATATATATGCGCTTTTTGGGCTCTCTAGAAAAGGGGTTTGGCATCAATTAATAACTTTTAATCAGGAGAAACATATGGATGAATTTGTGCAGAAACTAAGTGAATTTAGTGATATTCCAATTAGAAAGGGGATAGGCTATCCGATTAGATAAATTCCTTTAAAATTTTACTGGGTTTATTTTTTAATAATGATGGTTAAAAATACTATGGTTAATTAGTAATTTCTTCAGCACCATGCGTTAAAGCTTTTAGTCGATTGACAAACAATAATATTAGAATACCTAACAACAAACTAAAAACGGTAATTCCTGTAAATATGGCCATTTCGCCTGCATCTTGGGCGGCTTCGCCAAGCAAACCTGCAGCTTTATTTCCCAAGCCAGTGATGGCAAAATAGGTTCCCATCATTAAACTGGCGTATTTCATTGGAGCTAATTTGGTGATAAAAGAAAGGGCAACTGGAGATAAACTTAACTCTGCCACAACGTGCAAAAAGTATGATAAAAACAACCAATAAACAGGGGCTTTGTTTAGAGCGCTTTCTGAAACTTCGTAAGCTGCTGCCATAAGAGCAACAAAACCTATACTCATGATAATTGAACCGACACCCATTTTGTATAGGGAAGAAGATTCCTTGCCTGCTTTGCGCCACTTTGTCCAGAAATATGCCATAGGAGCACCTAAAATAACAACGTAAAGTGCATGAAGTGATTGGAAAAAACTTGTTGGAATTTCATAACCAAAAACTACCCGGTCTATTTTATCTCGAGCATATAAATTCATAAGGCCACCTGCTTGTTCGTATGCTGCCCAAAAAACCATCACAATTAAAAAGGCAATAAACATTACGAGTATGCGGTCTTTTTCAATTTTGGTTAAAGGTTGGGCCATTAAATTTCTGTTTTCTTCTGAGTCTTGTAAAAGTTCGCCCACCCCGCTTAAAGTTTTGCGGCCAAATACATAAACTATTTGGCCTAAAATCATTCCGAAACCCGCTAATGAAAAGCCTAAGTGCCAATCTACCATTTCGCCATAATAGCCTACAATTAATGGGGCAAGCACGGCTCCTATGTTTATTCCTATGTAAAATATGGTAAACCCTGCATCTCTTCTTTCGTCGCCTTTTTTGTACAAGCCACCTACCATGGTGCTGATGTTAGGCTTTAACAATCCAACTCCGCAAACCAATAAAAATAATCCTGTGTAAAAAGAGGGAAGAGCATTAACTGCTAAAGCAAATTGACCTGCTATGATGAAAATCCCACCCAATAAAACTGATTTTTTTTGACCAAGCCATCGGTCAGCAATGGCGCCTCCAAAAATTCCTGTGAAGTAAACAAACATGCCATACCAACCATAAAGAGCTAGGGCTTCTTTGCTTGTCCAGCCCAAACCAGGATTAAACTTATCAGTTGTTTCTGCTGTAAGGTATAAAACCAAAATGGCCCGCATACCGTAAAATGAAAATCGCTCCCATAGTTCGGTAAAAAATAGAATAAACAAACCCTTGGGATGTCCTAAAATAGTACTTTGATTTTCCATAAATTGTGCTTAAAGCGGGCTAAAATATAAAAACCTTTCTTGGTTTAGAGGCTAGAAAAATTATTAAGAATTAATTCTTCTCCTTAGAAAATTGAAGACTAATTTTTCCTCCTAAAAACGCCATAGGAATATAAGCAAGTAAAATATCGGCAGAAGCAAACCAAAGCGGCCCCGGAATCATTAAGTTAACTACAATGCCGCCTACCAAGAAAAAACTTCCAATGGCTAAGGCAATTTTCATTTTGTTTTTTGCAGCAATTAATCCGCCAAGTATAGCTCCTGAGAAGGTACCTAAAGCATGTGCTAAAAACGGAAATAAGAAGTATTCTGGACCAAGGGTTGGCATTATTTCAGCTAACGAATTCATGTCATTTGGGTCGAGTCCTTCAATTGGAAAAACAGAGTGACCCGTATTAATTAGAGCCATGTTGATGGCTGAACCACCAATCCAGCCTAAAATAAATCCTAAAATATTTCTTAATGTGGGGTTCATGAGTTTTGGTTTTGTGATTGGTTAGAGTTAAAAGAAACTATGAATATAATAATACCAAGAAAACCCATAATTGTAGCAAGAAAGTTGAGCAAAGCCCACATGGTATTATTTGGGTAAACAGCTAATCCTTGAGGTATTGTAACACGCTTTTTTTGTCCACTATCTACCAAGGTTTCTCTAAGCTTTATCAAGACATTGGTTTTTTCCAAAGCGCTTTCTGAGTTTAAGTTTGCAAGCTCATTCTGACTCGCTTTTAAGTTTTGATACCAAAAGCCAATATCTTCATTTGGTGTTTCATAAAAGATAGAAGTATAACCATCAGTGATATTATTGGCTTCTAAATAATCAATCACTTTTGTTAGTTCTTGATTCGCTAAAGCAATGGTATTGGCATCTGCAGCTCTTTTTAAGTATCCAGAAACATTTTGTTTAAATTCAATATTCTTTGAAATTCTAAATCCAAAAATTACAGATGCTAAAAGCATGAGAATAATTCCTATTAATTTATTCATCGTTTCTTGATTTTTCTGAAATGTTAATATTTTTCTTCCTTAGGGCAAAGTCAAATTTATTTCAATAATTTCTATTTTACTAGATAAAATTTAGAAATACTAGTTAAACTGCTCAAAGAATTCTCAATTCTTCTAATTAAAAATATACATCGCCATCATCATGAAATGTAAGATTGAACCTGCCATTACAAACAAATGCCAAATAAAATGCGAGTATTTCATGCGGGTATCAATAATGTAGAATACTATTCCTACTGTGTAAGCTAAACCGCCAGTTACCAACAACCAAAAGGCAGGTTCTGGCAATGCAGCTTTTACCAACTCTATTTTGAATACAATTATCCAACCCATAATGGCGTAGAGCAGGGTGGAGAGGGTGTTGTATTTTCCGGTAAAAAACACTTTTAAAAGTATACCGACTAGCGCCATACTCCATTGAATTCCGAAAAACCACCAACCTATTGAACCTCCAATTGAAACAAGTAAAACAGGGGTGTAGGTTCCTGCAATTAACAGGAAAATACCGCAATGGTCTAAAATATTAAAAACCTTTTTTGCTTTGGTGTGCGTAATGCTATGATACAGAGTAGAAAATGTATAAAGTGCAACCAAACTTAATCCGTAAAAAAGTGCACTAAAAAGGCTCCATTCTTTATCGCTTTGAGCGCCAAAAACGAGCAAAACCACCATGCCACCAATAGCGCTAAGTGCAGTTATGCCATGTGAAATTGAGTTCGAAATTTCCTCGCCTAATGATTGTTTTCTTTTACTCATGATTAGGTAAAGCTAAATTCTATTTTATTAGTTTTAAGATCCTGCTAAGGGAGAGCCAAAAATACCAACTGCTAATTCGGCCCAAAGCAAAAAGAAGATTAAAAGAGTGCCGAATAAAATTAAGAGACGATTGGTTTTATTTTGAACTTTTTGAAAAATATAATCTACTGAAAAAGCAAGTGAAAAAAGAAGACCTCCTGCAACAAAAAAATCAAAAAATGTCCAATTTACTTCCTTGGTAAATTGCATGGCAATTAAAGGAATAAGCAATAAACCTAAAACAGATAAAAGAATAGTTTGAGCTTTTTGCGAGATTAGCATAGCTTAAAATTTAAGTTTTAAAGGTAACTTAATTCTTTTCAAAAATGTAGGTAGCTTCATTGCCAGCCCAAATGCCTTCAACACCTTTTAACGACAAACTTTTTCTAGAAATTTCAAGAATTTCATATTCTTCAATTTGGGTTTCATCAAAGATGAGTGTAATATAAAGTCCATCATCACTTAGCTTCCATTTTCCTTTTTCTCTTTTATCGGTTTCAAATTTGTCGGTATTTAGTTCTTTGTACCTGGGCCAAAAAGTATTGTCATTATTTAATTCGTACCCATGTTCATACAAATTAGAAATAAATGCAGGTGTTCTTCCTTTTAATTCATTATCAACAGAATCAGCATAATCAATGCAATTCCATTTACTGGTTAATAGCCTTTGGTTTTTGCTGTACAAATCATCTTTATCGCAACTTGAGAATAGCACAAAAAGAACAAAGATTGAAAGTTTAAAGAATTTAGTTGTCATTAAAGGCTTTTGCTTTTTACTCAACGCTTTTTTAGAATGAAAATTTTACTCGGTAACCTTTTTATAGCTTTTCATTTGTTCAGTAGGTTGAATAATCGAGTATCCCTTCCACAGCTGATCATCAAACTGATCTACATAAATAACCTTCATGTATTCTTCTTGTTTGATGCTAGAAAATTTTTCTTGTGTAATATTTTGGTGGTTGAAAATAAAAATTTCAATAGACGATTCATCACTCATGGCTAAATTTAAAGCTAGTTTAACCTCTTCCAATTCTTTATCAAATAAGAAGCGTTCTCTTTTTTTGATTAGGGAGATTTTTCGCTCTACACTATAAGCGGTGGTTTCTTTTTTAGAGAAGTATTTTAAGTAATACTTGTTTTCCACTTTCTCGAAGTTTATAGATGCATCGAAACCACTTTTGGTATAGCCAATACCAAGTAAATGAACATCAGTTCCTGTTTTTCCAGGGGCATAATGGTAATCGGCTCTAACCAAAGCATAACTATCTGTAGAGATGTAAACCCTTCCTGTAAAATCTCCACTTTTCGGTTCAAAATCTATGATGTAAACATTTTCACCATTAAACCTGCTTCCTCCAACCAAAGTGAAATTGTACTTTCTAGGATTATGTAAAAACTCCCATTGGTCTTCGTTTTTGAGTGTAGCAAACCCAAGCTGACCATTGATGTTTTTTACAAAATACTCCATTTTTTGCATGTTACCAGCTACTTTATTTTTAGTTGTATCTTCAATATCTAAATCAATTTTGGTGCTAACTATACCTGTTTTTATTTTCCAATATTCACCTTCCTTGGTGTTTCGGGCTAGGTCTCCAAATATTTTTTCGATGTTTTCAGTTTCTGTTAATTCATCTTGTTTGAGACCTACTACACGTTCTGCAGTAAGTTTGAATTTTGTTTCATCTTCGGTTTTGAGTTGGTAGGCATCGCCTAAAAAATCTGTGTACCAAGTCATGTATTTGGGAGTTTTCTTTTCTATCTCCTTAAATAGGTTTTCATCAACTTGATTGATAGAACTCTTTTTGTAATCGATTTCTAAGTTTTTGATGGTTTGACTATTTCTCTCTCTTATAAAAAGGTTTTTTTGAAAAGGTTGCTTGCTGTAGTTTTTATCTAAATTCTTAATTACTTGTTTTATAATGGTTTCGGGGTTTGGAGGAAGTCCAAAAACCAATACTTCGCCAAGCTGATTTATCTTTTCGGTAAGTTTTACAATGGGATTATTTTTTAGCTGACCAATTGAAAAGCTTTGTTCTTGGTAACCAACATATTGAAACCGAACTGAATCTGAAGGCAGAAGTCCTTCGGTGTTTAAATTGAAGTAACCATCTTCATTAGAAATAGCTCCTTTTTGATTGCTTATGATGAAAATGGTGGTGTAAGGCAGAGGTTCGTTTTGTTGTGTTGCTACTTGGCCGTTTATTTCCTCTAAACTTTGAGCTATTCCAACCTTTAGAAAGGTAGAAAATAGCAGAAAAAATAAACCTGTTTTTAACTGGGTTAAAGACATAAAGTTGAAATTCAATATCAATTAAACAAAAAGAAAATTAAGCGTTGTAAATTAAGGTTAATTATACCAAACTGCATATCGCTTTCTTCTTAATTCTAAAGCAGTTTTGGCTTCTAGCTTGATGGCTTCATCTTTGGTTTGAACTTTTGGAATGTGATTATAAAGGCTTGGCCATAGATACAAGCCATATTTCTCCACAATATTTGAAGATAGTTTATGACCTTTTTTATTGATGTAACCCATTTTGTGTTGCTCAAATCTTTCTTTGGGTGTTTTACTTGTCATGCCCACATAGAGGCATTGCAAAACCCCATTAAATTGTGGGTTTGCATTTCTGAACTTTGTACTTTCGGTAAAAACCTTTTTTGAAAGTTCAACTACGTAAATTGTATAAGGCATTTGAATAAACTTAATTGTGAAAGATTTATTTTTTGGCATCGAAATTTAAACTTTCCCCTCATTTCCTCTTTTCATAATTGATTTACTGTAAAATTAATTTCGACTTTATTTTTCTTTTAGGATAAGGTGTTGATTAGGTTTTTCTGAAACTATTATTT
>JABAYK010000058.1:2524-4810 GCA_018609045.1 Flavobacteriales bacterium | reverse complement strand
CTAATATTTCAAGACTTAAACAGATTAAATTTACACCCTTTAATTAAATCTTGAAATTAAATTTTACCATGAAAAAATTAACATTAGTAGTACTTTTTTTAGCAACAGTTTTTGTTTATAGTTGTAGCAAAGACCAAAAAGCCATCAATAACCTTGAAGGAGATTGGAAAGTTGCTTCTGTAACCATTGATGGAGTTGCTGACACAGCAGATTACTCCATGGATAAATACACTTTTGAAAAATGTAAATTAAGTAAAGGTGATTGTCCTGGAACCTACACAACTATTGACCCAACTAAAGGGGAAGTTGCATCTAGTTTTACCTACAGATTTGAAGGAGACGGAGAAACCTTAATTATGAATGTTGATTTTTTAGGAGTTACCGTTTCGACTACAGGTAGCGTAATTGAACAAACAGATAGCAAATTTTCTTGGTCTGAAACTGGAGAGCTTGGAGAAGAAATAGTTACATCTTTAACCAAATCATAAAAACTTGAAAAAGTATTTTGAGGGGCCTTTGAGCCCCTTTTTTTTGTTCTTTTTACTGGCAAA
Organism: Flavobacteriales bacterium; assembly: GCA_018609045.1. Classification (GTDB taxonomy): domain Bacteria; phylum Bacteroidota; class Bacteroidia; order Flavobacteriales_G; family Salibacteraceae; genus JAAZVO01. The sequence continues at coordinate 4,259 of JABAYK010000058.1, read as the reverse complement.
TTTACTTTCATGTACCAGTGAAACCAACTTTAAGTATGATAACCCTAAATGGGAATACGAACAACTATCGCAAGCAGTTCAACCAGGCGATATAATTTTGAAATTGGGTTATGGTAAGATTAGCAGGTCAATTACAAAGTTTTTAAAGGAGCCTATTCCCTTTTCTCATTGTGCCGTAGTTTCTTCAAAAACCACATTAATACACACCATTTCAGGAAAGTTGGTGGTAAAAGATGGAGTTCAAGAAATTGAATTAAAGGAGTTTATGAAAGATGTTGTGCCAGGTAGCCTTTACCTTTTACGCCACAAGTCTGATTTAAATCAAAGAAAAAGAATTGCAGAATATGCTCAAATTCAATTGAACAAAAATGTGCCTTTTGATGAGGAATTTATACACACTGATTCAACCAAACTGTATTGCTCTGAAATTGTTGCCAATGCTTTAATTCATGTTTATGGCAAACCTTATCTCAACGTATTACGCATTGGAGAAAATAATATTTATGGCTTTAATGGGCTTGTTGAATCACCTGATTTTGAGGTTGTAATGCCTTGAGGCTTTTTGGGGAGATTAACCCTTCTACCATTTTCTCATGATTCGAAAAGCTCGGGGTGAGTTTAGAGGAAAGACGAAGGACGAAAGACGAAAGATGATTTGTTAATACCTGAATATGGTAGATTGAATTTAAAAAAAAACTAGCCTTACTCTGAGTACGTTGGAGGATATTTGGTTGAAGTTTAATTGTTGATGAGTCCTTTGTTGTTTTGATTGGGCTCAATTAAGTCCCAAAGATTGCCATAAAGGTCTTCAAATACTGCTACTTTGCCAAATTCAAAATCTTGTGGAGGTCTTACAAAATTGATGTTGCGAGATTTTAACTTTTGGTAATCGGTTTTAAAATCGTCAGTAAAAAGAAATAAAAATACCCTACCACCAGTTTGGTTACCAATGCTTTTGGCTTGGTTTGGATTAGCGGCTTTGGCCAACAACAAACTACATTCTTTTGCGCAATTTGGGGCCACCATAACCCATCTTTTTTCTTCGCTAAGTTTGGTGTCTTCCAATAAAATAAAATCGAGTTTGTTTACGTAAAAATCAATGGCTTTGTCATAATCATCTACAACTAAAGCTATGTGGGCTATTCTTTGGCTCATTTTTATAGTTTATTCAATTCCATACGCTTTTTTGGCACTTTCAATTTGTTGCTCTTCAGTTGTTTCAGGGTATAAAATATACTTGGGAGCAATAATGGGTTTTGCTTTTTCGACAATTACATTTATGATGGATGAAAATGGAAATTTACCTCCTGTCATTTTTAGCAATATTTTTTCCATGTTAGAGAACTCAGAATCTGTTGACTCGATAATTTTGGCAGTGCCCTTTACTTGAAATCCTTTTTGAACCAAAATATCGATAAAACTTACACAAACATTTTGATTTTGCCTTATGTTTATAATGCTTTCTGGCGAAGCTATGTTAGCAATAATTATTTGGTTTGAGTTGTAAGCGCTAAATATTTCTTTTGGTGAAACATTAGGAATGTTGTTACTAGAGGAAGTGGCCAACCAGCACAAAATACTTTTATCAATCCTTTGCCTTATTTCAGCGGTTAAATCCATAATTAAGTTTTTGTGGTTAATTAGAATTAGTCAATAATTTTTGGTTACAGATTTTCAACAAAAAAAACTGTAGCTTTTTCGGTTAGTACTTTTCCTTGGTGTTTGTGTTTAGCTC
>JABAYK010000058.1:2062-2514 GCA_018609045.1 Flavobacteriales bacterium | reverse complement strand
GCTCCATCTGGAATAAAAATAGCATCTCCTTTTACATAAATTTCTTTTTTGCTTTCAAATTCAATTTCAAATTCGCCTTCTAATAAAAAGCCATAATGGCCTTTTTCGCACCAATGCTCGGGCATATTTTTGCTGTATTCTACAAGTCTTAACCTAACCCCATTTTGGTCGAAATATTTGTGCCTTACCCCAAAAATTGGAGTTTCCCATGGCAATTTGCTAAACTCAGATTTATACTTCATTGAAATATTAATTTATTTTAATTCAAATTTGCTAATCCACAAAATAAATATTTAGGTAATTTACCTAAAAGTACAGCAATTATTTGATTTAATAATTTTTAGGATTTGAATCCACCTTCTCCCAAAAAAAGTATTCATTTATTTCTAGGTTACCATTAGAAATTATCTTGAAATAATGAACCTTTTCAAACTTTTGTTTTATCCTTCTTT
>JABAYK010000058.1:510-2052 GCA_018609045.1 Flavobacteriales bacterium | reverse complement strand
ATTATAACCCTTTGAAATGGCCTTAAAACGAGGCATTTGGATTGAAATTCGTTAAATATGATTCTTTCGATTTGTAATGGATTTTTTGGTTTATCAATTTGATTCGCTTCCTTGTAAGTAACATTGTAAGCACCGTACAAGTCACCTCGGTTAACTTGTGCTTGTGAAATGGTAATGATTAAAAGAAAATATCCTATGGTGATAATATAATATACTCGCATGCCTTTAAGATGCAATATTTTTTAATTTCCATAAAGGCAAAAAAAAACAGCTTAAGTTTTCACCCAAGCCGTTTAAATTTATTTAAAGTGCTTTATTTTTAAGCAGGCATAAATACAAACCTGCCATAAGCAACAAAAGCTGCAATTAAAGGAATAATAACATTTACCGAATTGACTTTGCATAAATGTAGATTAAGAATTTAAATTACTCTAAATTCATTTTTGGCTTTTGAATCCATTGATTTATCAATTACCAATCCAATTAGCATACCGAATGCCATGCCCAACGAAATACCTAAAGATCTCTCCAAACTCGATAAGGCAACAATGCCAAATAACATTCCGAAAAGGATTCCTAAACTAATGCCTTTGTTCAAGTAATAGTCTTTTGGCGTTAAAGAAAAAGAGTCTTTTAAGAAAGTCTCAAAAGCAGCGTATGCCTTTTTTATTGTCTTAAAATTGGTTTCACCATTTCCATCTAAATTATAGCTAGAAAGCTCCTTTTCTATTGCTTGAATTTCTGTGGAAGTAAACTCTCTATTTTGTAATTTAATGAGGGTATTAACGAACTTGTCAAATAACTTTACTTCTGTTTTTTTGGAAGTTTTTTCTGATTCACTTTTTAAAAAGTTGATGGCTTCTTGAATTGTCATGATTTTGATGTTTACTTAGTTAGTGGCTTAAATCAAAAATTATTACAACTAAATTTAATTTAATGATAAATTTTTTGTAATTGATTGATATTTAGTTATTTTGAGTATTTAGTTTTTCAAGGTCTGTCAAAAGTTCTTTTAGTTTTTTGAAAATTCTTCCGTAAACTATATTCAAATCCCATTGGTAAATTTTGCCCCCGAAAAACGCCAATAATCCCATTGTAAAAACCACCAAGCCAATTCCAATTAATGGCAACCCAAATAGCAAATCCATATTGGGAAATAATTGTAATAATTTGGTTACAAGTCTTTCTCCTAGATAGATTCCTTCAACCTCTTTAAACCAAAACCCTAAAATAAAAGCCAAAAAGAAAATGGGGTATAAAATAGAAGACAAACGTTGGTTGATATTTACTTGTTTGTTTATCCATAAGTTGAAGGATTTTAAGTAATCGTAGCAGCTTGCTCCGGTGTCTATTTTTTCTATACCATTGAGAAGATTTTTGTTAATTACCACCAATACACTGAGGGTAACAAAAAATATGATCCCCATTAAGGGAATACCAATAAAAAAGGAGACAACCAAAAACAAAGATGAAAAGCCAACAATGGCAATCAAGTTGATTTTGAACATTCTTTTAAACTTGTCAATTATGTGAATTGACTTT
>JABAYK010000058.1:0-500 GCA_018609045.1 Flavobacteriales bacterium | reverse complement strand
TATTTAAAGTTGGCGCTACTAAGACATCATTTTTTAAAAACCCCTCTTTCCAGATATTTTCAATTGACTTTTCCATCTAAAATAATTTTTAACTTGTTTTTAATTCTATTTACCCTAACGCCTATGTTGTTTGGGGTTGTACCAATAATGGTAGCAATTTCTTGATTCGATTTTTCTTCTAAATAGAGCATGATAATAGCTCTGTCTATTTCGGCAAGCTTTCGAATTGCAGCGTACAAAAGATTTAAAGATTCATCTGAAAATGCGTAATTATTTTCAGTTTCTTCTTCTGCCAAATGGTCTGAAACAAAATGTTGTTTGTTGTTTTTCTTTTTCTTGAGTAGGGTTAAACAAACATTGAGTGAAATTTGGTAAACCCAAGTGCTCCAACTAGATTGGTTGTGAAAGTTCTCTTTGCTTCGCCAAATTTGCAAACAAACTTCTTGGTAATAATCTTCAAAGTCTTCTTGAGAATTGGTATAAGCACGGCAAAGCTTAAT
>JABAYK010000170.1:9159-16682 GCA_018609045.1 Flavobacteriales bacterium | reverse complement strand
GGTAAAAGGAAAATCACCTACGAATAATTCCGTGGTCTGTATTTTTTTTAAATGATGGTTGCTTTTTTTTAGGTTTAAAGGGAAAGCTATTTTGATTTTATACTTTTTATTTATTGAATCAAGTCTTTCTTCGAGCTCTTCTATTTTGATTATTTCATCAAAAAAAAACAATTGATTTTCTCCAGGTAAAAACTGCATTCCTATATGTGGATCGCATCGTTTTAAGTTTTGTGTTGCTAAAAAGCTTAAAAACATTTTAAATGATATTTCATCTATTGATTTTACTCCAATAAAATTTATGATTTCTTCGGCATAAACTCCGTTTTTTACAAGGTGAAAATAACTACTTACAGCTCTTGTGTATGGATTTCTTACAAATTTTAGTTTAACTATTTTTTTACTATTAAAGTGCTCAAATTTTACAGGATTAGTTTCAGAATATATTTTTCTATACTGATGTGTTAATGCCCCAAAGGACATTGCCTTTTCTATTTCACCAATGTGGTTAAAAAATAATTTACTAATTCCTGTGCATCCGGCTTTTGGAGTAAATCCAAATAAAATATTTTTTTCAAGAGAAATTAAGTGTCTTCCTTGTTTTAATAAATTAGGATGTTTCTTCTGCTCTTGACGTTTTTTATCGAAAATATTCAACATTAAAGTCCTAGTGCGGCTTTTCCTTGGTCGAAAACAATATCAACAGGAATACCTTTTTGAGATAAACCATCTAAGTCTTTTTGAAGCTCAGGTCCTATGTTACCCATTTCTTCCACAACTTTTTCAACTCCTTCGTAATCTCCATCGCCTTGAAGCTTTAGAATAAAGGCTGATAATTTATTCATGGCTAATTTCATTTTTTCGAATTCAACCTTATATAAACCTGTGGTTTGGTCTTTCGAAAAGGCACCTTCTTTTTCGAAGTAGTTAAACCTTAGCATATTTGCTTTCCCATGTGCAGATGCAGCTCCAAATCTTACAGATCTAAAAATACCTGCCAAAAAAGTAACATAGTTATCTAAAAGCTCACCTTCCGTGTAAACACCAATTTCACTTAAATAAGAAACCATGTAAAGGCCTAAAATATCTGCCTTTCCTTCTTCTAAAGCAGAGTACTTTTCTTTTAGGGCTTCTCTTGCAGTGCCTTTTCCATTAATGGTGTTTTTTATGCCTAATCCATGCGCTACTTCATGAAACATGGTGTTGCCAAAAAACGCTTCAAAAGTTATGTTTTTGCGTTGTTCTTCAATAATTAACTCATTGGCAATGGGAACCAAAATTTGGTCGAATTTGGCTTGCATAGCATTTTTTAATTGACTTCTTCTTGTACCCTTTGATTTCTGAATTTCTTCATCATTAGGAAGGTTAACTGCAATTGTTTTACTTCCTGCATTACAATCGCCTGCATAATAAACCACATCATAAGCATTCAACTGAGCGTCAGTTCCCGGCTTCTCAGCTTTGTATATATCCTCAACTGGTAAATTTTCTTGAAGCTCAGTTAGGTAAGCTACGTATTTTGCCAACCTTTCGCTCCAGGCCTTGTCTTTTACTAATACATAAGCTTCATGAGTTGCTTTGTAACCAAATAGTTTGTCTTCGTAATTTTCAATCGGACCTATGATAATGTCTAAAGTATTTTCTGTCATATCTAACCAAGCAATGTCGCTTTCATCATAATCATCAGTTAAAAGTGCATCTGCTCTTAGGTTTAAGAATTTTTTTAAATCATCGGTTTCAGCTAATGTAGAGGCTTTTTTTAGCAATTCACTTGCTCTTAGATGGTTTTCTTTATAAGCTTCATAAAATGGAACAAGTATTAAATTTCCTTTTTCATCTCGTTTTACCAAATTATAAAGACTTTTTTTGTTTTCAGCCTCCCAAGCCTCAAACTCTTCTTTGGTCATATCTACAGGATAATAACCTGCACCAAGAGGTTTTTCACCAATTCCTTTAATAAATGGTTTATTTCCATTTAACCTATCCCATGGGCCATAGTTTATTTGGTAAAATAATTTTTCAGCCTCAGATAATCCAGAAGTATTATAGCTTTCATATTGAGGAAAAGATTGTTTCCAAAACACTTTGTCCATTTCTTGGGCCGCTTCAATAAGAAGACCTAACATTTTTTTCTCATTTTCAGAGAGAATCGAAATATCGGTTGTAAGTTTTACTTTGGCGTATATTTCAGGCCTGGCCTTTACAATTTCTGACTCATTATTAGTTTGTTCCATCGTATTTTTTTCCTGATTATTTCCTTTTTTAGGTTGGGGTGAGCAACCAATAATTAAAGCAGCTAATAGCGATAAGTATTTTATTTTCATGCTAAAGGTTTATGGTGTAATTGTATGTTATTTTTTGGGGAATTTCTTTCGATTCCTCTTGTTTTTTCTTAGGTTTTATTTGGTAATTAAAACCACCTTTTGGCAACTTGAAAGGAATATTTAAATCTTTATGGTAAGTGATATGACCACCCTTTGGAGGATTCGTTTTAAATTTTAAAAGCTTTGATATTCTTTCAGCTTCTTCATCACAGCCAAAACCGATACCCGAAATAACATGTGTCTTCAATACTTTTCCATTTCGGTCAATATCTATTCTTAGCCTAACAACTCCTTCAATTTTATTTGAAACAGCTTCTTGTGGGTATTTTAAGTTATGCTGAATAAACTCGGTTAATGCTTTATTTCCTCCTTCAAACTCGGGCTTCAAAATAAAACTTTCGGGTTTTCTTCCTTTTTTCAAAATGTGGTTTTGGCGAAATTAAAAATTAATTAAACCTAAAGATTTTATTTACATCTATTCATAAAAATAAAATTCATTAACAATCTTGGTTGAAAACCCTGTTAAAAATGTTTGTAAACCTCAATAAATAAAGGGGTTTTAATTCAATATATTTACCCCCTAATTAAAAAAATGGCCGAAGTTTCATATACCGAAGAAAATATACGCTCCCTCGAGTGGCATGAACATATCCGTTTAAGACCAGGTATGTACATTGGTAAAATGGGCGATGGCTCTACAGCCGATGATGGGATTTACATTCTAATTAAGGAGGTTATTGATAACTCTATTGATGAGTTTGTAATGGGAAATGGTAGAAATATTGATATTTCTATCAAAGACAATATTGTTAAAATTAGAGATTACGGAAGAGGTATTCCACTAGGAAAAATGATTGATGCTGTTAGCAAAATGAATACCGGTGGTAAATACGATTCGAAAGCCTTTAAAAAATCTGTAGGTTTAAATGGGGTAGGTACAAAGGCTGTTAATGCCATGTCTTCTTTTTTCTGTGTTGAATCTATAAGAGATGGTAAATTAAAGCGAGCGGAATTTGAAAGAGGTATATTATCCAAAGAATTTGACGTTGAAGAGTCTAGCCTAAGAAAAGGAACTAGAATTTACTTTCAACCTGATGCCGATTTATTTAAAACATATAAGTTTAGAACTGAATATGTTGAAAGGCTATTATGGAATTATGTTTACCTCAATAGAGGATTAACTATTAATTTTAACGGAACAAAATATTACTCCGAAAACGGATTAAAAGACCTATTAGATAAAAACTTATCTGCTGAGCCATTGTACCCAATTATTCATCTTGAAGGTGAAGATATTGAAGTGGCAATTACACATACAAACGCTTATGGTGAGGAATACTATTCGTTTGTAAATGGTCAGTATACTACCCAAGGAGGAACCCACCAAGGTGCTTTTAGAGAATCTTACATAAAAACAATAAGAGATCATTTTGGAAAAAACTTTGAACCTGTTGATATTCGCTCAGGAATTGTTGCTGCAATAAGTGTAAAGGTAATGGAGCCAGTTTTTGAAAGCCAAACAAAAACTAAACTTGGTTCAACCGAAATTGCTCCAGATGGTCTTTCTATTAGAGCATTTGTAAATGATTTTTTGGTAAAGTATCTAGATAACTTCTTGCACAAAAATCCTGAAGTTGCAGATAAAGTTTTAAAAAGGATTCTTCAATCTGAAAGGGAGCGAAAGGAACTATCAGGAATTAAACAGCTAGCCAGAAAAAGGGCAAAAGAAGTAAGTATACATAATAAAAAACTTAGAGATTGTAGAGTTCATTTTAATGATAAACATGAAAAAGCTGATTTATCAACCTTATTTATTACTGAGGGAGATTCAGCTTCTGGCTCAATTACAAAGGCTAGAGACGTAAGTTCTCAGGCTGTATTTTCTTTAAAAGGAAAACCGCTCAATAGTTACGGTTTAACCAAAAAGATTGTATACGAAAACGAAGAATTTAACCTTTTACAGGCCGCTTTAAATATTGAAGACGGTTTAGATGATTTAAGGTATAACCAAGTTGTTTTGGCAACCGATGCTGATGTAGATGGAATGCATATCAGGTTGTTACTCATAACATTTTTTCTTCAGTTTTTTCCCGAACTAGTTAAAAACGGACATTTGTACGTGCTCGAAACCCCATTGTTTAGAGTTAGAAATAAAAAAGAAACAGTTTATTGTTACTCTGAAGAAGAAAAAAGAAATGCCCAAGAAAAGCTTACAGGTAAAATAGAAATTACCCGATTTAAAGGTTTAGGAGAAATTTCACCTGATGAATTTAAAAACTTTATCAATAGAGATATTAGATTAGAACCTGTTGTTATTGGTAATGATTCTTCTATTGACGAGCTTCTGGCTTTTTACATGGGAAAAAACACACCCACCAGGCAAGAATTTATTATTGAAAACCTTAAGGTAGAAAAAGATTTTGTAGAAGACGAAGTATAAAATGGCTGAAAACGAAGAAGAATTACCGGAAGAATTTGACGAAGATTTTGAAGAATCCACCTCAGGTGAGGAAATGGATCATGTTATTCGGGTATCTGGTATGTACCAAGAATGGTTTTTAGATTATGCTTCATACGTAATTCTAGAAAGAGCAGTACCTCATTTAAATGATGGATTAAAACCTGTACAAAGAAGAATTTTACACTCGTTAAAAGAGTTAGATGATGGTCGTTTTCACAAAGTAGCCAACGTTATTGGAAACACCATGAAATACCACCCTCATGGTGATGCATCAATTGGAGATGCTTTGGTTCAAGTTGGGCAAAAAGATATCATGTTTGATTGCCAAGGAAACTGGGGGAACGTTTTTACAGGTGATAGAGCCGCAGCTCCTAGGTATATTGAAGTTAGACTTTCAAAATTTGCTTTGGCTGTTGCTTTTAACAACAAAACCACCGAATGGCTGGCCTCATATGATGGCAGAGGAAAAGAGCCTGTAACCCTTCCAATGAAATTTCCATTGTTATTAGCCCAAGGGGTTGAAGGTATTGCGGTGGGTATGGCTTGTAAAATTTTACCACACAACTTTGTTGAGCTTATTGATAATTCCATCAATTATTTAAGAGGTAAAAAGGTAGTTGTATTGCCTGATTTTCCCACCGGTGGAATGGCAGATGTTTCTAATTATAATGATGGTTTAAGAGGAGGTAAGGTAAGGGTAAGAGCTAGAATATCAGTTGAGGACAAAAAAACCTTAAAAATTAGCGAAATACCATTTGGCACAACAACTACATCTCTTATAGATTCTATTTTAAAGGCCAATGATAAGGGGAAAATAAAAATCAAAAAAATTGAAGATAATACATCTGAATTTGTAGAAATTTTAATTTACTTAAAACCTGATGTTTCTCCAGATAAAACAATTGATGCACTTTATGCTTTTACCGACTGTGAGGTAAGTATTTCGCCCAACTCTGCTGTTATCCAAAATGATAAACCACGATTTTTAGGTTCAACAGAAATATTAAAAGCAAATACAGATCAAACTGTAGAATTATTAAAGCAAGAGTTAGAAATAAAAAAAGGTGAGCTTCAAGAATCACTTCATTTTTCATCCTTAGAAAAAATATTTATTGAAAATAAAATTTACATCGATTTTGATGGTAAATCATACGAAGAAGCAATAGATATTACATTTTTAAGACTTGAGCCTTTTACAAAGCAATTTGTTAGAGAAGTTACTAGAGATGATGTTGTTAGGTTGCTAGAAATAAGAATGAGGCGTATTACCAAACACGACTCAGACAAGGCAGATGAAATATTATTGCAGCTTAAAGCTGATATTGATCAAGTAGATTTTCACCTCAATAACTTAGTAGAGTTTGCCATCGATTATTTTAAAGATTTAAAAGCAAGATTTGCTGAAGGTAGAGAACGTAAAACCGAAATAAAATCTTTCGAAACAATTGAAAAATCTAAGGTTGCTGTAGCTAATGAAAAATTATATGCCAATTTAAAAGAAGGTTTTGTAGGCACCAAACTAAAAAAAGGAGAAGGTGACTTTGCTCAAGATTGTTCTGATATTGATGATGTAATTGTAATTAGAAGCGATGGAATTATGCAAGTTTCTAAAGTTTCTGAAAAAGCATTTTTCGGAAAAGATATTTTGCATGTTGGCATTTGGAAAAAAGGTGATAAAAGAACAATCTATAATCTTATTTACCAAGATGGACCAAGAGGTGCTGCTTATGTAAAAAGGTTTGCCGTAAACTCAATTACCAGAGACCGAGAATATCCATTAACTGCAGGTGAAAAAGGCTCAAAGGTTTTATATTTAACTGTAAATCCTAATGGTGAAGCAGAGGTTGTAAAAGTTGTTTTGAGGCAAAAACCTCATATTAAAAAGCTAAAGTTCGATTTTGATTTTTCTGAATTGGCCATTAAGGGAAGAGCAGCAAAAGGAAATACCTTAACAAAGCATTCGGTTTTAAAAGTTGAGTTAAAAGAAGAAGGTGTTTCTACTTTAGGAGCTCGAAAAATTTGGTTTGATGATACTGTTCAAAGATTAAATTCCGAAGGCAGAGGAAATTTAGTTGGAGAGTTTTTGGGTGAGGATAAAATTCTTACCATTATGCAAAGCGGTCATTACAAACTTTCATCATTTGCTTTATCTACAAAGTTTGATGAAGACTTTCTTATTATGGAAAAGTTTGATGAGAACAAACCTTATTCGATAATTTATTTTGATGGTGAGAAAAAACAGTACAATGTAAAAAGGTTTACACTTGAGCATTCTGATAAGAAAAACTTGATTATTACAGAGCATCCCGATTCGTTTTTAGAAATAGTTTCGGCGCACCCAGAACCCGAAGTAGTAATTAAATACGATAAAAGAAGTACTAAAAAAGAAGATGATAGAATAAATTTAGCTGAATTTATTTCTGTAAAAAGTTACAAAGCCCAAGGCAATAAATTAACTTCTTTGGCCATAAAATCTATTGATTTAATTGAACCTGAAATAGAAAAAAATGAAGATTTAGATTCTGGTGAATCCGGAAGTGATAATTCAAATTCTTCTGAAGAAAAATCTAATTCAGCTGCTGAAAGTCTTAATAATGAAAATGATGTTGAAATAGAAGTTGAGGAATTAAAAGACCCAATTGTTGAAGAAAGTAAGGTAGAAAATAAGAAAGAAGAAATTGTAAAACCTACTGAAGAAAAACCAATTCCAAAAGAGAATTCTAAAATAAGCTCTCCTCAGC
>JABAYK010000170.1:5071-9149 GCA_018609045.1 Flavobacteriales bacterium | reverse complement strand
TGAATTTGAAATTGAAATTCCGAAGCAAGAAAAGAAACTTGAGGAAAAACCCAAGAAGAAAAAAACTCCACAACCTCCAAAAGATCCACCACCAAATCAAATTACCCTAGATCTTTAATAATTTAAATTACTTTCACCTAAAATTTTAGAATGAGATTATTATTAATTGCAGTAATATTATTTTGCTCAAATTTAGGCAAAGCAAATAGCAATATTTCACTTTTAGGTTCTTTCGCCTACAACCAAGAAATAAGCGACGTTTGGGGATATACCGATGAATTTGGAAATGAATATGCACTTGTAGGCGCCCAAAAGGGTTTCTCAATTGTAGATGTAACCACTCCAAGTAATCCCGTTGAAGTTTTTTACCAAAGTGGCTATAAATCTACTTGGCGAGATATAAAAGTTTATAATGACCATGCATATATTACCAATGAAACTAATGGAGGTTTGTTAATTGTAGATATGTCTCCTTTACCTCAAAATACAACTTTACAGGTTGATTCATTTTTTGGTACAACCCATATGTTTTCTAGAGCTCATAATATTTGGATTGATGAAAATGGTGTTGCTTACATTTTTGGAGCAAATAATGGAAAGGGTGGAGCAATTATGTTTGATTTAACACAAAACCCCAAAGTTCCTGTAGAAATTGGTTTTATTGATAATTTTTATTTGCACGATGGCTTTGTAAGAGGAGATACTTTATGGGGTTCTGCTGTTTATGAAGGATTACAGATAATTATGGATGTTTCCGATAAGGTTAATCCTCAAATATTAACAACTTTTGAAACTCCCGGTACTTTTTCCCACAATTGTTGGCCTTCAGACAATGGAAAGTATGTTTTTACAACAGATGAAATTGCAGGTGGGTATATTGGTTCCTTTGATGTTTCAGATTTTTCAGACCCTAAAGAAGTAGACAAATTTCGAATTGCATCTTTAAAAAATCCTATTCCTCATAACACTTTTGTTTTAGATAACCTTTTGATTACATCCTATTACAGTGAAGGGTTACACATTTTGGATGCTACTTACCCACAAAGTTTAATTGAAGTAGGGAAATACGATTCTTCACCGTTATTCGAAGATGATTTTCATGGAGCTTGGGGAGTTTATCCATATTTTGATTCAGGAAAAATTTTAATTGCAGACATCGAAGAAGGTTTATTTATTTTTCAACCTAACATACAAACTCCGGCATATTTACAAGGAGAAGTAAGAGATACCATTACAAATAACCCAATTATTAACTGCGAAGTAGTAGTTTTTGGCAGCAGAACCTTCAAAACACAAGAATTTGGTAATTATTATACGGGTGCCAAAAACTCAGGTTTGTATTCAGTAAGGTTTCAAAAACAGGGTTATATTTCTAAAACAATAAATAATATCCAATTAAACCAAGGCAGTATCAAAACACTTGATACTTATTTAATTCCTGAAGGAGCTAGTTTAGGAAATGAAGAATTGGGTACTAAAAGTGAAGATTTTAGAATTTATCCAAACCCATTTTCAAATCAAATAAATACTAATTCATCTGAAAAAATTAGTTTGAAATTATTCAACATGCAAGGAGAGTTAGTAGGAGAGGGCATCAATCATATAGAAACCTCCAATACATTAGCTCAAGCACCTTACTTAATTAAAGCCTTTAAAAAAGGAGAGTTAATTTCTAAACAACTAATATTTAAAAAATAAGCATAAAAAAAGCCCGGTTTACCGGGCTTTTTGAAACAATTTAATAACTTAAGCAAAAGTTATCTTTTCTTTATCATACTCATTGTTCTGAAGTTTTTTCTGAACCTTTTCAAATATTTCAATTGTGTATTTTACATCTTCTAAGGTATGAACTGCAGTTGGAATTAACCTAAGCATAATTACACCTTTTGGAACCACAGGATAAACTACCATTGATGTGAAAATATCATAATTTTCTCTTAAATCAACAATTAAGTTACATGCCTCGAACATGCCACCTTTCATAAATACAGGCGTAACAGGTGAGTTTGTAACTCCTAAATCAAATCCTTTTTCTTTTAATCCACTTTGAAGCGCATTGGCAATTTTCCAAAGGTTTTCTTTGTGACTTGGGTCATTTCTAAATAACTGAAGCCTTTTAAGATTTCCAGCAACAATTGGCATAGGAAGAGATTTGGCAAAAATTTGCGATCTCATGTTGTATCTTAAAAACTCTATTACATTTTCAGTAGCACTAATAAAGCCGCCAATAGAAGCAAAAGCTTTGGCAAATGTTCCAAAATAAATATCAATATCATCTTGAACTCCTTGCTCTTCGCCAGTTCCCATACCAGTTTTTCCCATTGTACCAACGCCATGAGCATCATCTACCAAAAGTCTAAACTCATATTTATTTTTAAGCTCAACAATCTCTTTAAGCTTGCCTTGGTCTCCAGCCATTCCAAAAACTCCTTCTGTAATTACAAGAATACCACCACCAGTTTGTTGTGTAAGCTTTGTAGCTCTTTCTAAGGCAACTTCTAGTTTTTCAATTTCGTTGTGAGGAAAAACAAATCTTTTACCTTGATGCATTCTTACACCATCAATTATACAGGCATGAGATTCTGAGTCATAAACAACTACATCATTTCTGTCTACCAATGCATCAATTGCACTAGCAATACCTTGGTAACCAAAATTTAGCAAAATAGTGTCTTCCTTTTGCATGAAAGAAGAAAGTTCTTCTTCCAATTGCTCATGCAAATTGGTGTTTCCTGACATCATTCTAGCTCCCATTGGTAAACTTAAACCATAAGTGCCCGAAGCTTCTTTATCAACTTTTCTTACTTCAGGGTGATTTGCAAGGCCTAGGTAATTGTTAATACTCCATACAAGCATATCTTTACCTCTAAACTTCATTCTGTTACCTATTTCACCTTCTAGCTTCGGAAAAGTAAAATATCCATGAGAAAATCCTGCATGTTGTCCAAGAGGTCCTCTGTTTTTCTTGATTTTATCAAATATATCCACAAATAGTGCGTTTAAAATTGGCCACAAAAGTAACATATTCAATCAGATTGCTAATCATTGTTAATTGTTGCTTTAAACCAATTATTGTTAACAAAATTCCGTACAGCAAATTATATTTGCAGCCCATGAAAATTAAAATTATCCTTTTCTTTTCTCTTTCAATATTCTTAGGAGGCTGTTCTGAATACCAAAAGGTTTTAAAAAGTAGTGATATTAACCTCAAGTATGATAAAGCTCTTGAATATTATGGCGAGAAAGAATACTATAAAGCATACCCACTTTTTGAGGAGTTAATCGCAATTTATAGAGGAACCGAAAAAGCAGAAAATCTAATGTATATGTATGCTTATTCAGATTACTATTTGAAAGATTACATATTGGCAGCTCACAGATTTTCACAATTTGTAAAAACATTTCCTGTAAGTGAAAGAGCAGAAGAATGCCAATTTATGGTTGGGTTGTGCAATTATAAAAATTCACCAAAGGCCTCCTTAGATCAAACAAATACAGTAATAGCTATAAACGAGCTTCAATTGTTTACGAATTTATACCCCAACAGTAATTTGGTAGACTCTTGTAATGTAATTATTGATGAGCTTTTAGAAAAACTTGCCAAAAAGAGATTTGAAAAAGCCAATTTATACTTACAAACTGAAAATTATAAATCTGCAATAATTGCGTATAAAAACTTTTTAGATGATTTTCCTGATACAGAATATAGAGAGGAATCAGAATTTTTAATTTTTAAATCGTCTCATTTTTTGGCGTTAAATAGTGTTGAAAGTAAAAAAAGTGAAAGAATTGATAATGCTATCAAAGCATATATTATTTTTGTAGATTCTTTTTCGGGTAGCAAATACCTTAAAAAGGCTGAAGATTATTATCAAGAATTGTTAATAGAAAAGCAAAAACAAGAAGAAAAAAATTCATAATATGGATTACAAAAAAACTGATGCCTCTCAAAGCACTCAAACAAGAGACGTTGCTGAAATTACCCAAAAATCAGGTAATATTTATAAATCTTTGGCTATTATGGCTAAAAGATCAAACCAAATTTCTTCAGACATAAAAGAAGAATTAACTTCTAAAT
>JABAYK010000170.1:0-5061 GCA_018609045.1 Flavobacteriales bacterium | reverse complement strand
CTAAATTAGAGGAGTTTGCTTCTTCAACAGATAATCTAGAAGAAATTTTTGAAAACAGAGAGCAAATTGAAATCTCAAAATTCTATGAAAGATTGCCAAAGCCACATAGCATTGCTTTGCAAGAATTATTAGAAGATAAAATTTATTTCCGCGATCAAAACGAAGATCAAGAAGTTTATTAATTTATGCTTAGCGGCAAAAAAATTATTCTTGGTATAACAGGGGGAATTGCCGCATATAAGGTTGCTTCTTTAATTAGATTATTAAAAAAACAAAAAGCCGAAGTTAGGATAATTGCTACTGCTTCGGCTTTTAATTTTGTTACACCCACAACTTTATCTACTCTTTCTCAAAATCCTGTAATTTCAGAGTTTACAGAAAATCCTAAAACTGGGGTTTGGAATAACCATGTTGAGTATGGTCTTTGGGCCGATTTAATGATTTTAGCTCCATTAACAGCTAATACTTTGGCAAAAATGGCAACTGGTATTTGCGATAATTTTTTGCTAGCAACCTACTTTTCTGCAAAGTGTCCGGTTTTTGTGGCACCAGCAATGGATTTAGACATGTATGCTCACCCTACAGTTAAGAACAATTTAAAAACAATAACCCAAAATGGGGTAACTGTTTTACCAGCTCAAAGTGGCGAATTAGCCAGCGGGTTAATTGGGCAAGGTAGAATGCAGGAGCCTCAAGATATTTTTGATTTCATCGCAAACTATTTTAAACCTCATTCAAAATATGCAAGTAAAAGGATACTGATTACAGCAGGTCCAACTCATGAGCCGATAGATCCTGTGAGGTTTATTGGCAATAGGTCATCTGGTAAAATGGGGTACTCCATAGCTAAAGCTGCGTTAAATTTAGGTGCTGATGTTACTCTTGTTTCAGGCCCAACCCAACTTTCATTACAGCATAAAAACCTTAATTTAATTAGAGTTGAAACAGCCCAACAAATGTTTGAAGCCTCAAAATTGGCATTTAAGGAAGCTGATGTAGCAATTTTTTCAGCTGCAGTTTCTGATTATTCCCCAAAGGAAATTGCCAATCAAAAAATAAAAAAAACAGAGAATCTATCAATTGAATTAGAAAAAACAAACGATATTTTAAAATTTTGTGGGCAACAAAAAAGAGAAAATCAATTAGTTATTGGTTTTGCTTTAGAGTCAAACAATGAAGAGGAATACGCCAAAGGAAAATTAGTTTCGAAAAATGCAGATTTTATAGTACTAAATTCATTGAACGATAAAAACGCAACTTTTGGCTACGATACCAATAAGGTAACTGTTTTTGGCACAAATAATATTGTTAAAGGTTTTGAGTTAATGACAAAAGAAAAATTAGCCAAAGAGTTACTTGGCTATTTTGAAGACTTTTTAAAATGAGAATACTACTTCCCTTACTTATTTTATTTTTCACCTTTCATTTATCTGCGCAGGAATTAAGATGCACGGTCGAAATTAATTCCTCCCAATTAGCAATAAATGACCCTGCGCTTTTTGAAAATATGAAGCAATTGGTTTATGATTTTATCAATAACCGTAAATGGACCCCAGATAATTTCAAAAACGATGAACGAATTGATTGTAGCATTTTAATAAATTTAACAAAAAGGGTTTCTAACGAACGGTTTGAGGCTACAATCCAAGTTTCTTCCAGAAGACCTGTTTATGGTTCTTCTTACAACAGCACCATGATTTCTCATTTAGACCAAGATTTTGATTTTAACTTTCAACAGTTTACAGTGTTAGAGTTTTCTGAAAACACCTTTATCAGCAATATTTCTTCTGTTTTAACCTACTATGTTTATTTAATGCTTGGCCACGATTATGATTCTTTTTCTGAAGATGGCGGAACACCTTATTATCAGCAAGCATTAAATGTGGTAAACAATGCCCAATCAACTGAGTTTCCTGGTTGGAAGGCTTTCGAAAATCAAACAAATAGATATTGGATAATTGAAAACACTTTGAGTCCTAGGTTTAAAGGAATTCGCAAGGCAATGTATATTTACCATAGAGAAGGTTTAGATAAAATTGCTGAAAATCCTGCAGAAGCAAGGAAAAAAATATTTGAGGCATTAGAGCAATTAAAAGTTGTTTATGATAACATTCCCAATTCAATAAACTTAAGGATGTTTTTTAATTCAAAAGCAGACGAAATAGTTAATATCTATTCAGATGCGCCTCGAGAAGAACAAAACAAGGTTATTAACTTGTTAAACTCTATAGATCCTGCAAATACCAACAAATATCAAAAGATTTTAGAATAAGTTTTTTTGCACCTTTGAGGTATTAATTCTTTCTATTTATGATAAAATCTCTTTTGGTAAAAAACTTCGCTTTAGTTGAAGAACAAAAAATTGAGTTTTATAATAATTATTCTGCTTTTACAGGAGAAACAGGCGCAGGTAAATCGGTATTATTTGAAGCTATAGACTTTTTATTAGGTAAAAAAGGAGATGTAAAAAGTATAAGGTTTGGAGCTGAAAAAGCCATTGTTGAAGGTGAGTTTTTGTGGGAAGGAGAAAAACTAAATTCAATTTTCGAAGAAAATAAAATTGATTTTGAATTTCCGGTTATTATTAGAAGGGAAATTAATAGCAAGGGCAGGAGTAGAGCGTTTATTAATGATACACCTATTACACTTTCTATTATAAAGAATTTGGCTGAGCTGTATTTAGATATTCATACACAACACGAAATTTTAGATCTTTTAAAACCATCAAATCAATTAAGTTACTTAGATGATTTTTGTGGAAATCAATCTGATTTAAAATCTTTTAGAACCTTGTTTTATGAAAATGAAAGCTTAAAAAAACAGCTTCATACCTTAAAAGAAAAAGAGGCAAAAGCTTTAAAAGACAAAGATTATTTTAACTTTTTGTTTGATGAATTAAACAACGCCAACCTTAAGGTTAACGAAGAGTCTGAAATAGAAGAAAAACTTCAATTACAGGAAAACTCTGAGGAAATTAAAAAAAGATTGTATGAAGTAAGTCAAGCTATTCAAACAGAATCTTCAACTGCAATAGCTAATCAATTAGCCTTATTGGTGCAGCAAGTTAAAAAAACATCAGCAAATTATAAACCCTTAAAAAATATTGAAGAAAGACTTCAATCTGTTTTAATTGAAGTAGAAGATATTGCTTCTGAAAGTGAGTTATTAGAGTCTGAAATTTCTTTTGATGCAGAAGAAAAAGAATTGTTGGAAGAAAGGTTGAATTTGCTGAATACTTTGTTTTTAAAGCATCAAGTAAATTCCTCTGAAGAGCTTATTTCTGTAATTGAAACCATAGACGATAGTTTATCTCAAATAGGCAATTTTGAAACTGAAATAAAAAATCTATCCATTAAAATTGAATTGCTTGGGAAAGAATTAGAGAAAAATGCTTCTCAAATTTCTTCAATCAGAAAACAAAAAGCTGAAAATTTTATTGATTCAATTTTAAAAACCGCTAAACTATTAGGATTAGAAAATGCCAAATTAAAAATTGAGTTTACAGACAAAAAACAATTGTCTGAAAATGGTTTTGATGATATTCAAATAATGTTTACTGCAAATAAAGGTGTTGGTTTAAAACCCATTCAAAAAACAGCTTCAGGAGGAGAACTTTCTAGGTTAATGCTGGCATTAAAAGCATCTTTAACAGGAAAAAATAACTTGAAAACCCAATTATTTGATGAAATAGATTCAGGTGTATCAGGGGAAGTTGCACATAAATTTGGGCAAGTTTTTAAAAATATGGGAAAAAACATGCAAATTATTTCCATTACTCATTTGCCTCAAGTGGCCGCGCAGGCCAATTACCATTATCATATTTCGAAAGAAGAAATCGATAACAAAACAGTTTCAAAAATTGCCATGTTAAGTGCAGATGAGCGAATTTTAGAAACGGCAAAATTAATAAGCTCAAATAAAGTTACTTCAATTTCAATCGAAAATGCCAAACAGTTGTTAAGCAACTAAATTTATATTTGTTTCAAACCAAAAAAATATTTTATGTCTACTGGATTATTAAAAGGAAAAAGAGGAATAATTTTCGGAGCATTAGATGAAAACTCTATAGCATGGAAAGTAGCCGAAAAAGTGCATGCAGAAGGAGGAAGATTTGTTTTAACAAATGCTCCTATTGCATTAAGAATGGGTGCAATAAACCAATTGGCAGAAAAGTGTAACGCGCCTTTAATTGCAGCAGACGCAACAAGTGATGAAGATTTAAATAATTTATTTACCCAAAGTGTTGAACAATTAGGTGGAAAAATAGATTTTGTTTTACACTCTATCGGTATGTCTCCTAATGTTCGAAAAAATAAACATTATACAGACTTAAACTACGAATGGTATCACAAAACCCTTGATATTTCTGCTATGTCTTTTCATCGAGTTTTAACTGCTGCTTGGAAAAACGATAGCATGAACGATTGGGGTTCGATTTTGGCTCTTACCTACATTGCAGCTCAAAGGGTTTTTCCAGACTATAACGATATGGCAGATGCCAAATCTATGTTAGAGTCTATTGCAAGAAGTTTTGGTTTTCATTTTGCAAAAAGTAAAAAAGTTAGGGTTAACACAATTTCCCAATCACCAACACCCACAACTGCAGGAAAAGGTGTAAAAGGTTTTGACCAATTTATTTCTTACGCTGATCAAATTTCACCTATGGGAAATGCTGATGCAGATGCTTGTGCAGATTATTGTGTATCATTATTTTCTGATTTAACAAGATATGTAACCATGCAGAATTTATTTCATGATGGTGGATTTTCAACAACAGGTGTAAGTGCTGAGATTTTAGATAAAATGTAAAATGAGTTTTCCTTGGACTAAGGTAAAAACTGCATTTTCATTTTTTTTTCAAAGTAAATCTAAGTATAGAATTCATTCTCCTTTTGTTTATGGGCTTATTACTAGTGCCATTGAAGGAAATGAATTTGAATATAAAAATTTATTTGAAAAAACAGCTCAATTAAAAAGTGAAGCTTTTCAAAAGAATGAGACCTTCAATTATTCCATTCAAGGAGCCGGATCAGTAATTATTGATAACAAAAAAGTAGTATC
>JABAYK010000144.1 GCA_018609045.1 Flavobacteriales bacterium | reverse complement strand
AATCTTTCTGCAAAATATCCTGAAATTAAGCCAGAACTCAAATTACTTATTGAAATGCAATTGCCTAATGGTTCAGCAGGGTTTATCAGCAGAGGCAAAAAAATACTTAAAAAGCTCGACCAAAAATTAAAACCTAAAAGACGTTAAAGCTCTTATTTTACACGCTTTTTTTTACCTAATTCTTAGTTACATTTGCAGCCTTTAAAAATTTTGGAATGCCCAAAAAATATCCTGAATACCAGCAACTTAATCTTCCTCAAATCTCTGAGGAAGTTCTAAATATTTGGAAACAAGAAAATACTTTCCAAGAGAGTATCAATATTCGCAAAGACAATAAGCCATTTGTTTTTTACGAAGGCCCGCCTTCTGCCAATGGAATGCCAGGAATTCATCACATGATGGCCCGAACAATAAAGGATATTTTTTGCAGGTACAAAACGCAAAAAGGCTTTTTGGTTAACCGAAAAGCAGGTTGGGATACTCATGGTTTGCCTGTTGAGCTTTCAGTAGAAAAAGAACTTGGTATTACGAAAGAAGATATTGGTAAAAAAATATCGGTAGAGGAGTACAACAAAAAGTGCCAAGAAGCGGTAATGAAATACACTGATGTATGGAATGACCTTACCGAAAAAATGGGCTATTGGGTTGATATGGATTCGCCATACATAACTTACCACAACAAATACATTGAAACAGTTTGGTGGTTACTTGGTCAATTGTACCAAAAAGGCCTAATTTACAAAGGTTACACCATTCAACCATTTTCTCCTGCAGCAGGCACAGGTTTAAGTACTCACGAATTAAACCAACCAGGCACTTATCGTGATGTAAAAGATACTACTGTTACTGCTCAGTTTAAAGCCGAAAAAGAAGGAACTTTATTACAAGATTTTGATGGAGACATTTTCTTTATCGCTTGGACAACAACACCTTGGACCCTTCCTTCAAACACAGCTTTGGCAGTAGGGCCAAAAATTAAATACAGTTTAGTAAAAACTGTTAATGCCTACACTTTTGAGCCTATTACAGTTGTTTTAGCTTCAGATTTAATAAACAAACATTTCTCTGAAAAAGCCAAAGAAATAAAATTTGAAGACTACAAACCAGGTGATAAATTAATACCGTTTGAGGTTCTTTCAGAATATACAGGCCAAGAATTAGAAGGTATTAAATACCAGCAACTTTTGCCTTACAAACAACCTGAAGATGGAGATGCTTTTAGGGTAATTCCAGGCGATTATGTTTCTACCGAAGATGGTACTGGTATTGTTCATATTGCACCAAGTTTTGGAGCAGATGATGCTAGAGTTGCCAAAGCCGCTGGCATAGGCTCGTTAACTTTGGTAAACCACCAAGGTAAATTCACCGAAGAAATGGGAGAGTTTGCCAACAAGTTTGTAAAAAACGAATATTATGATGATGGCCAGGCACCAGATAAGTCTGTAGATGTAGAAATAGCCATCAAACTAAAAGAAGAAAACAAAGCTTTTAAGGTTGAAAAATATGTACATAGTTACCCACATTGTTGGAGAACAGATAAACCTGTATTGTACTATCCATTAGATAGTTGGTTTGTAAAAACAACAGCTTTAAAAGATAGATTAATCGAGTTAAACAAAACCATCAATTGGAAACCTGAATCAACAGGTACAGGTAGGTTTGGAAATTGGTTAGAGAATCTTCAAGATTGGAATTTATCTCGCTCACGATATTGGGGAATTCCAATTCCTATTTGGACCACAGAAGACAAAGAAGAACAAATTTGTATTTCGAGTATTGATCAATTAAAAGCAGAATGCGATAAAGCCGTTGCCGCAGGTGTAATGGAATCAAATCCGTTTGCCAAATATGAGGTTGGTAACATGGATGATGAAAACTACAAATCGTTTGACTTACATAGGCCATTTGCCGATGAGGTTATTTTGGTATCGCCAACAGGCAAACCAATGTACCGCGAAAGCGATTTAATTGATGTTTGGTTCGATTCAGGATCAATGCCTTATGCTCAATTACATTACCCCTTCGAAAACAAAGAGCTAATTGACCAAAAGAAATATTACCCTGCCGATTTTATTGCTGAAGGAGTTGACCAAACAAGAGGTTGGTTTTTTACCCTTCATGCTATTGGCACTTTGGTTTTTGATTCAGTAGCTTTTAAAAATGTAGTTTCAAATGGTTTAGTGCTCGATAAAAATGGGCACAAAATGAGTAAGCGACTTGGTAACGCAGTTGATCCATTCGAAACCATGACAAAATATGGCCCAGATGCCACAAGATGGTACATGGCCACCAACGCTCAACCTTGGGATAACTTAAAATTCGACGAGGAAGGAATTACCGAAGTTCAACGTAAATTCTTTAGAGCACTTTATAATACCTATGCATTTTTTGCTCTATACGCCAACGTTGATGGCTTTACTTATAAAGAAGCTGAAATTCAGCTTGAGCAAAGACCCGAAATCGACAGGTGGGTTTTATCTAAGTTGAATTCGTTGGTAAAAACTTGTGATGAAGCTTATGCTGATTATGAATCTACCAAAGCAGGAAGAGCAATTCAAGAGTTTGTTGTTGATCATTTAAGTAATTGGTATGTTAGGCTTTGTAGAAGGCGATTTTGGAAAGGTGATTACACCGAAGATAAAATTGCAGCTTACCAAACATTGTATCAATGTTTAGAAACAGTTGCAAAACTTTCTGCGCCGATTGCTCCATTTTTTATGGACAAATTGTTTACCGATTTAAATGGAGTTTGCCAAAAAGAAAATGTTTCAAGCATTCATTTAACAAATTTTCCTGAGGTTGATGAAAGTTTAATTAACCTCGAATTAGAGGGTCAGATGGAAATTGCCCAAAAGATTTCTTCATTGGTTTTAGGCCTAAGAAAAAAAGAGCAAATTAGGGTAAGACAACCTTTAGAGAAAATAATGGTTCCGGTTTTAAGTGTAGAGTTTAAAAAACAGCTTGAAAATGTAAAAGACCTTATTTTATCTGAAGTAAACGTTAAATCATTAGAATTTTTATCTGAAGATTCAGGCATTTTCGTAAAAACCATCAAACCTAATTTTAAAACTTTAGGCCCCAGATATGGTAAAATGATGAAGGCTATTGTTCAGTCTGTAAATAACTTCGATCAAAAAGCAATTTCAGATTTAGAAAGCTTTGGAAAATACACTTTGCAAGTAGAAGGTAACGAAGTGGTTTTAGGATTAGAAGATGTAGAAATAAGCTCACAAGATGTTCCTGGTTGGTTGGTTGCTAACGAGGGCAAATACACTGTGGCGTTAGATATTAATATTTCTGAAGATTTAAGGGCCGAAGGAATAGCAAGGGAATTAGTAAATCGAATCCAAAATCTTAGAAAAGACAGCGGTTTAGAGGTTACAGACAAGATAAATTTAATGGTTGAAAAACACTCAGAAATCAGTGCCGCAATCGAAAAGAATTTAAACTATATTTGCGAGGAAACCCTTGCCAAGTCGTTGGTTTTAGTAGAAAAAGCATCATTGGTAAATGGGTTAATAGTTGACCTTGAAGAAGGTTTAGAAACCAAAATAGAATTACAAAAAAATTAAATTAAAAAGACATGGCAGAAGATAATCAAAAAAATAGTTACGGTGACGAGGAGCTTGCAGAGTTCAAAGCCATAATTGATAAGAAATTAGAGGAAGCAAGAAAAGATTACGAATTACTTAAAAGCAGTATGAATCACTCTGAAGATCATGGAACAGATGATACTTCACCTACCTTCAAATTAATGGAAGATGGTTCTGATGTACTTTCAAAAGAAGAAACTGCTCAATTAGCGATAAGACAACAAAAATTTATCAAGCACCTCGAAGATGCCTTAATTAGAATTAGTAACAAAACTTATGGTATTTGCAGAGTAACAAATAAATTAATTTCGAAAGAAAGACTTCGCGTTGTGCCGCATGCTACATTGAGCATCGAGGCCAAACTAAACCAATAATAATTTTAGGTCCCGAAAATTCGGGACTTTTTTTTAGATGAAAAAACCACTTTTAATAGTTTTTTTGGTGCTTCTTGTTGACCAAGTCTCAAAAATTTGGGTAAAAACAAGCATGTACCTTGGTCAGGAACATCGTATTTTCGATTGGTTCATTATTCATTTTACCGAAAATAATGGCATGGCCTTCGGTCTTGAGTTTGCAGGCGAAAACGGTAAATTATTTCTAAGCCTTTTTAGAATTGTAGCTGTTGGAGGCCTTTTCTATTATATCACTCGTTTGGTAAAAGACAAGGCTCCGCAAGGCTTTATCATGAGCATATCTTTAATTCTTGCAGGAGCTGTAGGAAACATTATTGATAGCGCCATTTATGGTAAAATATTCTCTTCAAGTTACCATCAAATTGCTGAGTTTATGCCCGCTGATGGCGGATACGCTCCGGTACTTTATGGTAAAGTGGTAGATATGCTGTACTTTCCTATTGTTTCAGGTTATTTTCCCAATTGGTTCCCGGTTTGGGGAGGTGAATACTTTTTGTTTTTTAGGCCAGTTTTTAATATCGCTGACTCTGCCATTACACTTGGGGTAATTTTTATCATCCTTTTTCAAAAGCAATATTTTGCTGAAAACAAACCAGTTGATGAAGAAGATACTTTTGAAAACCCAGAAGCCAATCAAGAAAAAGTAGTTTCAGAATAGAAACAACAGATTTTAGATTTCATGCAGCCAACTCTTTTCAATACTTACCTTTGATTTATGGGTTTTAAAGCTTTACTGAGTCTTCCTCTTGCCACTTCAACTGTAAAGAATATCAAAAAATGGGCTTCTAAACCCAAAGAAACCCAACAGAAAGTATTTGAGAGTTTAATTGAAGGCGGAAAAAAAACCTCTTTTGGAAAAGATCATAATTTCAAGGAAATTAATTCTTACCATGATTTTAAATCTAAAGTTCCTCTAAGAACTTATGAAGATTTACAACCATATATCAATAGAATTACCCAAGGTGAAGAAAGTGTTTTGTGGCCAGGTAAACCACTTTATTTAGCCAAAACATCAGGCACGACTGCAGGCACCAAATACATTCCCATCACCAAAGATTCTATTCCAAATCATATCGATTCTGCTAAAAATGCCTTGCTGAGTTACATTGCAGAAACTAAAGACACAAGTTTTGTAGATGGCAAAATGATTTTTTTACAAGGTAGCCCAATTTTAAAGAAAACTGCAGGTATAAACACAGGCAGACTTTCGGGCATAGTAGCCCACCATGTGCCTCAATATTTACAAAAAAACCGAATGCCTAGTTGGGATACCAATTGCATTGACGATTGGGAAATGAAAGTCTCAAAAATTGCAGAAGAAACCGCAAAGCACGATATGCGACTTATTAGTGGTATTCCTGCTTGGGTGCAAATGTATTTTGAAGTTTTATTGAAGCAAACAGGTAAAAAGAACATCAAAGAAATTTTTCCTAATTTCTCTTTGTTTGTTTATGGTGGAGTAAATTTCGGACCTTATCGTGCCGCCTTCAAAAAACTTATCGGCAATGAAGTTCCTTCAATAGAAACTTATCCTGCAAGTGAGGGATTTATTGCTTTTCAAAACTCTCAAAAAGATGATGGGCTATTAATGGTTTTAAACAAGGGTATTTTTTATGAATTTATTCCAATAGATGAAGTTCACAACGAAAATCCTACTAGATTGGCTATTTGGGAAACAGAATTAAACCAATCTTATGCTTTGGTAATAAATAACAATGCGGGTTTGTGGGGGTATTTAATTGGCGATGTAGTAAAAATAGTTTCTACAAATCCCTATAAAATTAGAGTTGTAGGTAGAACAAAGCACTTTATTTCTGCCTTTGGTGAGCATGTAATTGCCGAAGAGGTTGAAAGTACCATGGAAGAAGTTCAAAATCTTTTCGCTTGCAGTGTAAAAGAGTTTCATGTTGCGCCCCAAGTTAGCCCCGAAAAAGGGTTGCCTTACCACGAGTGGCTTATTGAGTTTGATGTTATGCCTCCTAATTTAGATGCATTTGCCAACAAAATTGAAAGTTTAATGCAAGCTAAAAACATCTATTACAAAGATTTGCTAGATGGTAATATCTTGAGGCAGGCAGTAATCACCAAAATTGCCCCTGATGGCTTTACCAATTTTATGAAAAGTAGGGGGAAACTTGGTGGTCAAAACAAAATTCCTCGTTTAGCAAATGATAGAACCTTTGCAGATTTGTTGCAAAGTTTCAAATTGTAAAACTGCTTACAAAAGCCTACTTTTAGATTCGTTTGATTTGCCATATGAAAAATCTACTTATCATTGTTTTTGTTTCAGTTTTCTTATTCAGTTGCAAAAAAGAAAGTGAAAACGAAGCCACTTATGAGGTTACGTTTAACTTAAATTGGAGCGTAACTACTTTCCCTACAGATTATCCTGTAAATGCTCACTTTTCAAGATTAATAGGATGGAGCCATGCAGAAACAGCAAGTTATTTAAATGTTGGTACAGAGTCAACCGAAGGAATAAGACTTATGGCAGAAGGTGGATACACATCGCCAATGGATGAGGAAATAATTGCTTTGATTGAACAAGGAGAAGGCCTTGAATTATTTGTTGGCAATAACTTAAGTAATGGAGAAGGAGAAATAAAACTAGAAGTAAAAGTTACCAAAGATTTCCCATCAATTACTCTGACAACTATGGTTGCTCCAAGTCCAGATTGGTTTGTGGCAGCAATAAACCAAAGCATGTTAAATGAAAACAATGATTTTACTGAAATTATGGTAATTCAGGCAGAAATTTACGATGCAGGAACCGATGATGGATTAACTTATACCTATCTAAACCAAGCTACTTCACCAAAGGGTTTAATTACCAAGATTGTTGATGCTCCTTTAGGAAATGGAACTGCATTAAATGGCAGTTTTGGAACAATTACTTTTAAAAAGAAGTAATTAGTTTTTCCACAGCAAACTGCCATCACCATAGCTTAAAAATCTATAATCATTTTCAAGAGCATAGTTGTAAATGGTTTTCCACTCGTTTCCTACAAAGTCATAAATAAGCAATAACAAAGTGCTTTTTGGTTGATGAAAATTGGTTAAAATTCCATCTGCCATTTTGATATCATATCCAGGTGCAATAATTATTTGGGTATTTCCTTTTATAGATTTTAACTGCTTTTCTTCCATAAAACTTAGCAAATTTTCAAGAGCTTCCTTTCGGTTAAGCTTTGGTTGAGTTTCATAGGGCTCCCATTGGGGTAGAAAGAATAAATCATTCTCAAAATAATTTTCTGGGTTTTGACCCAACCAAAACAAAGATTCTAAAGTTCTTAAACTCGTGGTTCCAACAGGAACAATACAGTCACTTTTTTCAATTAACGATGTTAAGCTTTGTTTTTCAACCACAAAAAATTCCTCGTGCATGTTATGGCCTTCAAGGGTTTCAGACTTTACCGGCAAAAAAGTTCCAGCACCAACATGCAATGTCAATTCAGTTTTTGAAATACCTTTTTTGGTTAGCTTTTCAAAAATAGATTCAGTAAAATGTAAACCAGCGGTCGGCGCCGCAACACTTCCTTTATTCTTAGCATAAACTGTTTGGTATCTGTTTAAATCAAGCTCTTCGGTTTCTCTATTTAAATAGGGTGGAAGCGGTAAAATACCAAAGTGGTCTAAAATTTCGGCAAAAGTTAATTGGTTATTCCACGAAAACTCCACCACATTTTGAATACCTTTTTCATTAAGGTTGGCATTTAAAATAACGCCATCTTTTGTAATTTGAAGAGGTTCGTTTTTCCACCGCTTGGCATTACCCAAAATACAATTCCAACTTACTTTTTCGGTTGCCGACATGGCAGTTACAATTTCAACGCTCGAGGGTTCCAAACAAAAAATTTCGATGGTTGCTCCTGTAGGCTTTTTAAAAAACATTCGGGCTTGAATAACTTTAGTATTGTTAAAAACCAAATGAGCATTTGATGGAAGAAATTCTGCCACATCCTTATAAACAGCCGATGTAGTGATTCCCTTATTGTAAACCAATAGTTTAGATTCATCTCGTTTTTCTAAGGGATATTTTGCAATTCGATCATCAGGCAAACTGTAATCAAATTGATTAATATTTATGTTTTTAGGATTTTCCAAGCCTTAATTTTTTTACAAAAATGGGGTAATTTAATTTTTGAAAGCCTGCTTACAATTAAAGTGTTTAAATATTCTTTCTTTTGTTTTAAATAATTTTATGAAGCCTGCCTTTTATTTTTTACTCGCGCTATTTTTATTTTCAAGTTGTTCAACACCTGAAAATAAAAAAAGTCAATTTCCTCAAGGTGATTTTATTTTATCAATTCTTTTTCAAATTGACGATAACGAAACTTACAAATTACCTATTGAAGTTTCAATAACTTCCCAGGAAAACAACCCTACCATTAAAATTAAAAATGGCAAAGAGATCATTGCCATAAAAGAAATAAATTGGAGAAATGACAGCTTACATTTTAAAATGCCTGTTTTTTTATCTGAATTCAAACTGGCGCTTGTAAATGATAAATTTATTGGAGAATTTATTTTGAATGATAGAGAGGAGCCAATATCTTTTTTTGTTACAGGTAAAAAGTCAACAGAAAGATTTGCAGCCAAGCAAGCAACTTCAAACATCCAAGGCAACTGGAAAACAACCTTTACTTACCCTGATGGCGACGCCTATCCTGCTATAGGAGAATTTTATCAAGAAGGAAATATTGTTACAGGTACTTTTTTAACCGAAACTGGAGATTACAGATATTTAAAAGGTGTTTTAGATGAAGATAGCCTTAAGCTCTCAGCCTTTGATGGAAGCCATGTTTTCTTGTTTTTGGCAGAATTAGATAATGACTCATTAAAAGGAATTTTCAAGGGCTCAAATTCTCACCTAGAACATTGGAAAGCCCATAAAAATGAAATCTTTAAACTTGGAAACCCAGATTCGTTAACTTATTTAAAACCTGGCTTTAAATCAATTGAGTTTAGTTTCCCCAATTTGAAAGGAGAAGAAGTCACTTTTCCTTCTGAAAAGTTTAACAACAAAGTTGTTATTGTCCAGTTAATGGGCTCTTGGTGTCCAAACTGTATGGACGAAACAGCTTTTTTTACCGAATTGTACGATAAGTATAAACCACAAGGACTTGAAATAATCAGTTTAGCCTTTGAAAGATTCAAGGATTTTAACAAAGCTTCAAGTGCTGTAAGTAGGGTAAAAACCCATTTCGATGCTAAATACTATTTTTTAATAGCAGGCACTTCCTCAAAAGAAAATGCATCAAACGCATTGCCCATGATAAATGCTGTATTGAGTTATCCAACTGCAATATTCATCAACAAAAAAGGTGAAGTTGTAAAAATCCACACAGGTTTTTCGGGTCCCGGAACTTCAGAATATACTCCCTATGTTCTTGAAACTACAGGATTGGTAGAAAAGCTGTTAAGCGAATAACTAGTCTAGTTTTCCAAAAAATATTTGGCTTTTGTCATTGTCTCTATCACTTATAAAAAAGAAATAAAGAATGGTGTAAAGCTCTAAATGAGAAATAGATCCATCCATGTTGGCACCTAATTTTTGAAAGCTTCTTCGGTATCGGCATCAGAGTTTCTCCAAGCTAGCTAAAATGCTTTGTATTGCTTTTTGCTTAAAAGGCCATCATTGTCATTGTCAACAAAAGAAAATAAGGCATCAAAAACTCTAAATAGTTTTTCAAGTTTTCTTTGTCTTATTTCCGTTAGCATATTTTTTTATTTGGAGCTAATTTCAATAATTTTCAATGGCTCTAAAATTTTCATGCCGATATAGATTAAGCTACCTTCGCCAAAAATTATTGATTTGGAAAAATTTCAAATAATAGCCAAAACACTTTTTGGTTTAGAAGAAGTTTTAGTTGAAGAGCTAAAACTAATTGGAGCAACAGATATAGAGCCATTAAACAGGGCTGTATCTTATTATGGAGATGAGGAAGTTTTGTATAAATCGAACTTGCATCTTAGAACAGCATTAACCATTTTAAAACCCATTTTAGAGTTTAAGGCAAAGAACGAAACAGAGCTTTACATGAAGGCCAAAGAGTTTAAATGGGAAGAACTTTTTAATGTCGATCAAACCCTTTCTATTGATGGTTTTGCTTCAGGAGACTTATTTACACACTCCAAATACATCGCCTTAAAGGTGAAAGATGCTATTGCGGATAGGTTTAGAGAGCAGTTTGAGATACGACCAAATGTTGATGTTTTAAATCCGGATATTAAGTTTAATGTTCATATTGCTACCGATAAAGTAACTATTTCAATTGACACAACTGGCGAGCAATTAGGCAAAAGAGGTTACAGACAAGAAAATGTATTTGCTCCCTTGGCCGAGCCTTTGGCAGCTGGTATTATTCTATTAAGTGGTTGGGATAAAGAAAGTGAGTTTTTTGACGGAATGTGCGGCTCAGGAACATTTGCCATTGAGGCGGCCCTAATTGCCACCAATACTCCTCCTGGTTTGAACAGAAATTTTGCTTTCGAAAAGTTAAACACGTTTAACGAAGAGTTGTGGCAAAAAATACTGACTGAAGCTAAAGAAAATGTTGTTCCCACGTCGGCAACCATTAGGGCTTCTGATGTTTATAAGAAAGCTGTTCATATTGCTCGCTCAAATGCAGAAAGAGCCAATATGGATAAATGGATTGAGTTTGACATTGCTGATTTTTTACACAGCAGACCCAAAACATCTAAAGCAACAGTAATTTTAAATCCTCCTTACGGCGAAAGAATTCAAATGAGAGATTTATTAGGCATGTACCAAGAAATTGGCAACAACCTAAAAAAGAACTTTGCTGGCTGTGAAGCTTGGATAATTAGCTCAAACATTGAGGCGCTTAAATTAATTGGGTTAAAACCATCAAAAAAAGTTGCCTTATTTAATGGAAAATTAGAGTGTAAACTTCACAAATTCGAGCTATTTAGAGGCACCCACAAAGAGCGTGTAATGAGGCGAAGAATCTAACAAAAGGTTCAATTATTTTACTTTTGCAAAAACTTAAATTTACCCATGGAAGATAGAACAGAATTATCTGAATTAGGAGAGTTTGGCTTAATCAAGAAAATTGAAGAAGCCGTAAAAATTACCAACAAAAGCACCCTAAAAGGAATTGGTGACGATGCCGCCGTTCTAGATGGAGGAAACCAAAAAATGGTAGTTTCAACCGATATGTTAAACGAAGGTGTTCATTTCGATTTGTCTTACGTTCCATTAAAACATTTAGGCTACAAAGCAGCTATTGTAAACTTTTCTGATATTTTGGCCATGAATGCTTATCCTTCTCAAATGTTGGTAAGCATTGGCTTAAGCAATCGTTTTTCGTTAGAAGCTGTAGATGAAATTTACGATGGACTTTTAAAAGCTTGCGATTTATACAATGTTGATTTGGTAGGAGGTGATACTACTTCTAACCTCGGTGGATTAACAATTTCTATTACCATAATTGGGTTTCAAAACGAAGAAAAAATCGTTTACCGTAATGGAGCCAAAGAAGGCGATTTAATTTGTGTTTCGGGAGATTTAGGAGGAGCTTACATGGGGCTTCAAGTATTAGAAAGAGAAAAACAAATTTTTAAAGAAAACCCAAAAGTTCAGCCAGATTTAGAAAACGACGATTACATTCTCGAGCGACAACTTAAACCTGAAGCAAGAAAAGATGTAATTCAAAAATTAGAGCAACTTGAAATTCTTCCTACTTCAATGATTGATATTTCTGATGGGCTTGTTTCTGAACTATTTCATATTGCTACCCAAAGTAAAGTAGGTTGCACAATTTATTCTGATAAAATTCCTATTGACCCTCAAACATCTAATAGGGCCGACGAATTTAACATGCCTCCCGAAACTGCTGCGTTAAATGGAGGAGAAGATTACGAACTTCTTTTTACCGTAAAACAATCTGATTTTGAAAAAATTAAAAATTACAAAGGGGTTTCAATAATTGGTCATATTACCGATGAGGTAGAAAGTGTTAAAATGGTTACCAACGCTGGTTCTATTATTAATTTAAACGCCCAAGGATGGGATGCCTTTTTTAAAAATAATAACAACCAATAAGTTTCCATTTAACCTAAAATCTCCCCCTTCAAAAAAATACTTCACACTGCAACTACTCTTGTTAAGGGAGTAATAACAAAAAAGCTTATTTTGGTTAAAATGGCCAAAAAAATCGCGATTTGTTTGTTGTTAATAATTACCGCAATTCCACTTGCAAAAGCAGGTGGAATATTTGATCGGTTTACACAAAGAGACGGCTTAATTTCGAACCAAGTATTTGCCATTTTACAAGATGGTAAAGGCAGGCTTTGGGTAGCGGGAGACAAAGGAGTAGCTCAACTAAATGGCTTTAGTTTTTCCAATTTTAATTTAACTTCTCAATTAGGCGAAGATTTAATAGTTGGTCTTACTTTAGATCATCAACAACGTGTTTGGGCTTATAGCTCAACAGGTAAATTCTTTTTTTACGATGGAAAAACTTTCCAGCCCTTCAAACTCAATAATTTAATTAGCGAAAAAGTAGGCTATACACTAGTAAATAATGTTTGTATTAATCAGCAAGGAGAAATATTAATTACTACAATTTTAGGTGCACCTGTTTTAAAAATTAGTGCAAGTAAAAATCAGATTTCAGAAATTAATGTAAAAACAAAAGGCAATAGATACTTTATTCTGAACAAAGGCGGAAATGATTTTATTTCGGGAAACCTTAGAGAAAAAACAAAAGAAAATGTTGTTTTTATTTCAGACTCAACAAACCTTTCAATTCCACTATCAGGAGGAAGCAGAGTTTCTAAAAGCCATTTTTTGAAACTGAACAATGGCAACTATTTATATGCCAAAGATTTCGAGTTGATTCTGTTTGATGAAAAGGGCCTTATTCAAAGAATGTTTCTCGAAAAAACCATTGAAGCCATAGCTGAAGATGCAGACCATAACCTTTGGGTTGGCCTAAATTCGGGAGGTGTTATAAAACTTCAAAATGGCGAACTAAAAAAAAGGGGAAGCACAAGCTACTTAACTTCAAAATCTATTACCGATTTGTATTTTGATCATGCAGGAAACCTATGGATTGGGACTGCAAATTAGGGCTTATACCAAATGAATGCACTGTTGGGATTAAATTACGATTCACCAAAGGTATTTTCCCAAAAGTCAGACTCAAATAAGCAAGAAACCGCTTATCCCATAAAAATCGAAAACAAAACGGAAAATGGTTCTTCAGATAAAAAATTAATTGGCGACCAAACTCCGCCAATGGTTTTCATAAGTGCTATCAGCATCAATAATTTAGATACAGCGGTATTAAATCTCTACGATTTAAAATACAATCAAAATTTTATCAAATTTTCATTTTCAGGTGCTTCGGCTTCAGATTTAGATCAGCTTCAATATCGCTATAAACTTTGGGGTATAAACTCAGATTGGATTTATACTTCTGGCACCGAAGCCCAATACACAACTTTACCTCCGGGCAATTATATGTTCGAGGTTAATGCTATGAGTAAAGATGGAATTTGGGGTGAAACTTCGGCTAAGGTTAACCTTAAAATTAACTTTCCTATTTGGCAAAAATGGTGGTTTATTCTTGCGATGGTTCTGCTTATTGTATTAATTATCTTTTTTATCGTAAAGCAATTTATCAAGAATATTAAAGAAAAAGAAAAGCAAAAAGCAGCCATAGAAAAACGAATTGCAGATTTAGAATTGCAGGCACTAAGAGCCCAAATGAATCCTCATTTTCTCTTTAACACCATAAGCTCAATTCAATTTTACATTACTGCAAATGACAATAAATCGGCAATAAAATACTTGTCAAAATTTGCTAAATTGATGAGGGCTATCATGGAGAATAGCAAGTCAGCTCGAATTTTAATTAGCGAAGAATTGAGGGTACTTAATTTATACCTCGAGCTAGAAAGATTGAGGTTTAAAGACAAGTTTACTTATGAAATAAATATTGACCCAAATATTGATGTAGACTTTGAAGATATACCTCCAATGTTAATTCAGCCTTACCTTGAAAATGCATTGAATCATGGCATCATAAACAAGCAAGAAAATGGACATATTTTAGTAACCATCAAAAAAGAAAACCAATACTTGGTTTGTACTATTACCGATGATGGAATTGGAAGAGCAAAGGCCCAAGAGATTAAACAAAGTAAAGGATACAACTACAAATCTAGGGGTATGTCAATAACCCACAGTAGGCTAGAGATAATCAATAAAATGCAAAACTCAAACCTTAATGTAGAAGTTGAAGATTTATATGAAAATGATATTCCCGCAGGAACCAAAGTAAGAATTTATATACCCTTAAAACCCGACGAGCTATGAAAATAAAAGTTTTTATTGTTGATGATGAACAAGGCGCAAGAGAGTCGCTAAAAAATATTATCGAAAAATATTTTGCAGAAGAATTATTGGTTTTAGGTACATCTGGCGATGTTACCGAAGCTTTTGAAGCTATAAAATTATCTAAACCCGATTTGGTTTTTCTTGATATTGAAATGCCAAAAGGTGGAGGTTTTAATTTGCTTTCAAAGTTTGAAGATGTGTTTTTTAATGTGGTTTTTGTAACTGCCTATGATCAATATGCCATCAAAGCCATAAAGTTTAGTGCGCTAGATTATTTGCTAAAACCTATCGATATGGATGAACTCGAAAAAGCCATTCAAAAGCATAAATCAAGTAAAACTCAAGAAAGGGTAGAAAAGCAAAAAATCAAAAACTTAATTGAGAACATCAAGTCTGAAAATCACATCAGAAAAATTGCTGTTCCAGATGGAAATGGACTCATTTTTATTCCCTTAAAAAATATTGTACGCTGCGAAAGTGATGGAAATTATACCATTATTTATCAAAAAGAAGGCAAAAAAATAGTAGCCTCAAGAACCTTAGGCGATTTTGATGATATGTTCTCAGGAGAAAACTTTTTCCGTATTCATAGATCTCACTTAATCAACCTCGAACACTTGGTAAAATATGTAAAAGGTGAGGGTGGATATGTGGAAATGTCTGACGGTTCAAAAGCCGAAGTTTCAAGAAGAAAAAAATCTGATTTTATGGATTTTTTGAAGAATAATCCACTTTAAGATAAAAAATTATTTTTGGTTTCCGCCTATGAAACTATTAATCCAAAGCCTAATTTGGGCTTTAATTCTTTTTCCTGTTTTTTATTCAAATGCACAAACCGTTTTTGAAATAAAGAAAAAAGCAACTGGAGAGTTTACCCATAAAAAAGTAAATCAAACTGCAAGTTGCGCTCCGGCCACGGCTTCGGCCGAATTAAACATCAACAATATCCGCGCTGTAATTCAAGCCGGTGGAGATATGTGGTGGGA
The DNA here is from genome assembly GCA_018609045.1 of Flavobacteriales bacterium. Lineage (GTDB taxonomy): Bacteria > Bacteroidota > Bacteroidia > Flavobacteriales_G > Salibacteraceae > JAAZVO01. The sequence goes on along the minus strand of JABAYK010000144.1, from coordinate 1,370 downwards.
TTTAATAGGTCAACCACAATATGAAGTTCCTTCTGGCTCAGGAAATACTGCTCTTTACTCGGGGTCTTTGTGGCTTGGAGGTAGAGACGTTTCAGGTCAACTTAAAGTTGCAGCTTTAAGGTATAGGGCTGCGGGTAACGATTATTGGCCCGGTCCTTTGAGCACAGCCACAGGAGAAATTGATGGCCAAACATGTGTTGATTACGACAAACACTTCGAAACCTTTAGAAAAGATATTGCTGAGTTTGTAGGCTGGTATGACGCTGGTGTTTTCGACGCTGAAAATGGAACAACCACCCAAGCCGATAACTTTCCTACTTACCAAATTCCTGATGCCATATTAGAGTGGCCTGCTCACGGAAGAAATTTTGCCCCCTATTTCGAAGATTATTATTTGGCGCCATTTATTGATAGAAACGGAGATGGTTTTTACAATCCACTTGATGGAGACTATCCTGGTTACGATCTTTCTGGAGAAAACGATTGTAGAGAGAAAATTGTAAACGTTTATGGCGACCAAAACCTTTGGTGGGTTTTTAACGACAAAGGAAATATCCATTCTGAGTCTGGCTCACAAGCCATTGGTATGGAAATTAGAGCGCAAGCCTTTGCATTTGCCACCAACGATGAAGTAAACAACATGACTTTTTACAACTACGAGTTGGTAAACAGGTCAACTTTTACATTGACTGAAACCTATTTTGGACAATGGGTTGATGGCGATTTGGGGAACTTACAAGATGATTACGTAGGTTGTGATGTTCAGCGCGGTTTAGGTTACTGCTACAATGGAGATAATTTTGATGAAGACAACGGTGGAGCCAAAGGTTATGGAGCACAACCACCTGCTATTGGGGTTGACTTTTTCCAAGGTCCTTTTCAAGATAATGATGGATTAGACAATCCGCTTACAACCGATATCCAAAGAGCAAAACAAGAAGCAGGTATTCCATATGCAGGAATTGGTATTGGATATGGAGATAGTATTCCTGATAACGAAAGGTTTGGGATGAGAAAATTCCTTTACCATAGTATTGATGCTTCTGTTCGTGGAGTACCCAATACTGGTGTAGAGTATTATAATTATTTGCGAAGTTTTTGGAAAGATGGAACTAGGATGGTTTATGGTGGTACTGGATATGTTGGAGATGCTAGCGCAAACTCAAATGTTAATGCAGACTACATGTTTCCAGGCAACACAGATCCTGTGGGTTGGGGAACCAATGGTGTTCCACAGCCAGAATGGACAGAAGAAACCGCTGGAAACACGCCATTTGACCGTGCCTTTCTTCAATCTGCTGGCCCATTTGTATTGCAACCAGGTGCAGTAAACAACATTACTGTTGGGGTTGTTTGGGCAAGAGCTTCAA
>JABAYK010000095.1 GCA_018609045.1 Flavobacteriales bacterium | reverse complement strand
AATGTGAATTCATTCAATACAGGACCTTTTTATGACAATACGACATTTGGTACAAGTGGCGGGACATACATTTACCTAGAAACTTCAGGAGGAGCAGGTAATACTGCAGACTTTAGAAGCCCTGGTATATTTGTAGACCCAACACAAGCCAGTTTAACCTTAGAAGTTGCAGTACACATGTTTGGTGCTACAATGGGTAACTTAGAAGTGTTGGTAGATTCAAATGGTGTTGAAAATTCATTATTTACAATTACCGGACAGCAACAAACGGCTCAGGCGGATCCTTACATACTGAGAACTGCAAATATTGCAGGTTACCAAGGAAAGTCTATTAATATCATCTTTAGAGGAACCTCAGGTACTTCGTTTACCTCAGATATAGCAATAGATGATGTTCGAATATTTGAACCAAGTCCTGCTGATGCTAGTGTAACAGATATTATTTCACCAACTTCAGGTTGTGGTCTTGGAAATGATTCTGTAACTGTAGAGATTTCGAACGTTGGTACAGCTATAATATTCAACTTCCCGGTTGCGTACACATTGAATGGTGGAGCGCCTGTTGTAGGTACGTATGTTGATACGCTTCAACCTGGAGCAGTAGCAAACTATACGTTTAACACAACGGTTAATTTATCAACTTTTGGCTCATACAACTTAGTGTCTTATACTAATCTTGCAGGTGACGGCGATGTTACTAACGATACGTCAGATGTAATTATTAATAGCATACCATTAGTTGGAAGCATTCCTTACATAGAAGATTTTGAAACCAGTAATGGTGGATGGACTGCATATGGTAATGCAAATTCTTGGGCTTGGGGAACACCTGCCGGTGCAGTAATTAGCAGCGCAGCTGGTGGAACTGGAGCATGGGTAACCAACTTAACAGGAACTTACAACAACAGTGAGTCTTCTTTCATTGAGTCTCCATGTTTAGATTTATCATCTTTAACGGTAGATCCAATATTGAGCTTCTCGTTGACGTATGATACAGAGTCTTGTTGTGATGAAGGTTGGGTAGAATACTCAACAGATGGTGGAGCGACTTGGACGAAGTTAATCAATAACGGTGGTGCTCTACAGTGGTACAATGACCTAGGAAACCAGTGGTGGGATGGAACATCTTCTGGAGGAGCCGGAGTATGGGTGAATGCAGAAAACGTATTGGTTGGTCTTGCTGGTCAGTCAAGCGTTAAGATTAGATTTGCATTCAGTTCAGATGGTTCTGTTATTAGAGAAGGATTTGGTATTGACAATGTACGTATTGACTTGCCATCAGCAATTGATGCAGGTGTTTCTGATTTAATCTCTCCTGTTACAGGATGTGGTTTATCAGGATCTGACTCAGTAAGAGTTCGTGTGAAGAACTTTGGAGCGGATACATTAACGTCAACTCCAGTAAGTTTTGAATTGAATGGAGCTGCAGCAGTGACTGAAACAATTACTACTATAATTGTACCTGGAGATTCATTGGACTACACGTTCACTACTTCATTGGTAAACTTATCGGTACCTGGAAATTATGATTTTAAAGTGTACACTGGAGCTGTAGGAGACGGTAACCCAACAAACGATACACTTAGAGAGATTGTTGCTAGTATTCCAATTGGAACCTTCCCTTACACAGAAGATTTTGAAACCAGCAATGGTGGATGGACAACTAGTGGTGCAGCAAGCACATGGGCTTGGGGAACACCTGCAGGTAGTGTGATTGCAAGTGCTGCTGGTGGAACTGGAGCATGGGTAACGAACTTAACAGGAGCTTACAACAACAGTGAGTTCTCTTACTTAGAGTCACCATGTTTTGATTTGTCAGGACAGACAAGTGACCCTGTGTTACGATTCTCATTGACGTATGAAACAGAGTCTTGTTGTGATGAAGGTTGGGTTGAAGTTTCTACCGATGGTGGAGTTACTTGGAACAAGTCAATCGATTTAGGCGCAGCACAAAACTGGTACAACGACTTAGGAAACCAATGGTGGGATGGAAACAATGCATCAGGAGCAGGTATCTGGGATACTACTTCAAATGTGTTGACAGGAACAGCAGGTTTCTCAAGTGTGAAGTTTAGATTTGCATTCTCTTCAGATGGATCGGTAATACGAGAAGGTTTTGGAGTTGATAACGTTTCTTTAGATGTATTAACATCAGTAGAGAACATCAACGATGCTGTTGCAATACAATTCTCATTGTATCCTAATCCTACTGATGGATTGGTAACATTGAAATTTGACAGTCCAAAACAAGAGAATTACAACATGAGAATTATGAATGTCCAAGGTCAAATGGTTTACGAGCAAAATGTTTCTGTAAAAGGAGCGTACTCTAAACAAATTGATTTAAGTGACTTTTCAAAAGGAATATACTATTTACATCTTCAAACTGAGACTGGATCTCGAGTTGAAAAACTCATCATCCAATAAGCAGGTATTTAAAATTGTGGTTAATAATATTTATTTGCAATAGTTTCTGTTCAAGAGAACAGTAGTATATGAATCCCCTCAAGGTTAAACTTGGAG
>JABAYK010000013.1 GCA_018609045.1 Flavobacteriales bacterium | reverse complement strand
TCTTTTGGATGAGTTGAAATTTACCTCTTTCGGTTTCTTTGATAACTTCTTGGGCAGTTAAAGTTTGTAAAAGCTTAACGATTTGATCTCGGGCAGAAGCATTGACCACGCCAACTCCCGCCGCAACTTGTTTGTGGTTAAACTGCCTTTTAGGCGATTTTTGAAAAACACCAATTACCTCGTTTCTAAGATTTATTTTTTTGGATGGTTTATGCTTCTTTTTTGATCCCATGATAGTACAAACTTCAACAAAGCATTTTAATTATTGAGAACTTCTTGGTAGAATTGTTAACAGCGGGTTTTATACAACCTAAATTAAACCTGCTTTGATTGTAAAAACAAATGAACTTTAATGTTGTTACCTTTACCGTTATAAAACATTAATATTATGCTAAGCAAAAAAGTAGAAGAGGCGTTAAACAATCAAGTTGCTGTTGAGGCAGAATCATCTCAGTTTTATTTGGCCATGGCTTCGTGGGCAGAAAACCAAGGTTTTAATGGTACAGCAAGTTTTATGTATCGCCACAGCGACGAAGAAAGACAACACATGCTTAAGCTTGTTAAGTTTATAAACGAACGTGGCGGAAAAGCTGTTGTACCTGCTTTAAAAAAGCCAAGTGCTAACTATAAAAGTGTTCACCAAGTATTCGAAAATTTGTTGAACCACGAAATTGATGTAACCAACCAAATTAACGAGGTAGTTCATATTTGCTTGCAAGAAAAAGACTACACCACCCATAATTTCATGCAATGGTATGTTAGTGAGCAAATTGAAGAAGAAGCTTTGGCTAGAAACGTAATGGACAGGCTTAAACTAGTTGGTAAAGACAACTCAGGCTTATACATGTTCGATAGAGATATTTTAAGCATGACTGCAGATTCTGCTCAAGAAACCGCTGGGGCATAATTAAAAGGGTAGTTTCTCTAAATCTACATTGCCACCTGTTAAAATAACACCAACTTTTTTATCGTGAAATAATACAGGGTTTTTAATGATTGCGGCCAAAGGAACAACGCACGAAGGTTCAACTATAATTTTTAAGTATTGCCAAATGAGTTTCATGGCATTTACTATTTCTTCTTCGGTAACCGTTAAAATACCGTAAATGTGTTCTTGGATAATTGGAAAGGTTTTGTCTCCTAAAGATGTTTTGAGTCCATCTGCAATTGTAGGCGTGATTGGTGCTTCTACAATTTCTCCCCTTTTTAAAGATAATAATGCGTCGTTTACATTTTCTGGCTCACCAGCCCAAACCTCAATATTTGGTGCGAAATAATGGGCTGATAATAAGGTTCCGCTTAACAACCCTCCTCCACCCACTGGGGCAAGAATAATTTGTAAACCATCAGCTTGATTGATTAACTCTTTGGCGCAAGTTGCTTGGCCTGCAATAACATCATAATTGTTGTAGGGATGTATAAAAACGGCTCCTGCTTGGTCAATAACTTTTTGTAATGTGGTTTCTCTTGCTTCTAAAGTTGGCTCGCAAAAAATAACTTCTGCGCCATAGCCTTTTACAGCTTCAATTTTTACTTTGGGCGCATTGTTGGGCATTACAATGTAAGCTTTGCTGTTGGCTATTTTGGCTGCTTTAGCCAAAGCTTGCCCATGGTTTCCCGATGAGTGTGTAGCAACTCCTTGTTTTAGTTCTTCTGCTGATAATTGCAAAACAGCATTGGTTGCCCCCCTGTATTTAAAAGCGCCAACTTTTTGAAAGTTTTCGCATTTAAAATGCAACTCACAACCTACTTTTTGGTTGAGCAACTCAGAAGTTAAAACAGGTGTTTGGTGAATAAACGAAAGAATCCGCTCGTGGGCGGATTCTATGTCTTTTTTATTTGGTGTTGAGGTTAACAAATTAATCTTCGTCTTCGCGCATTAATTCAATATACTCATCCAGCTCTTCTCTGTTGTACTGGTTGTCGGCATCTTTTAACAAGGTTAAAAAATACTCGAAAGATGTTCCTTCGCCCTCGCCTCTTTCTTCAAACACATCTACCGCAAACTCATCGTTTCTTCCAATATATTCGTAGGCAACTCTTGTAGCCCTTACCATAAAAGGCTTTTTAATTTCTTTTAGGTATTCTCTAAAGTCTGTAAGTTGTGCAATAACTCTATCTGAGTCCCAACCTTTTGCCTTAATATCTAAAAGGATTTTATTTATTCTATCTTCCATTTCTATTGTTTTAAAAATCAAATTTAATTCCTTGCGCCAAAGGAAGGTTATTTCCGTAATTAATTGTGTTGGTTTGTCTTCTCATATATACTTTCCAAGCATCCGAACCAGACTCTCTACCTCCACCTGTTTCTTTTTCTCCACCAAAGGCTCCGCCTATTTCTGCGCCTGATGTGCCTATGTTTACATTGGCAATTCCACAATCAGAACCTGCTGCAGAAAGAAATTTTTCCATTTCTCTCATGTTGGTAGTCATTAATGCAGAAGATAAACCTTGTGCAACTCCATTTTGCATTTCAATAGCTTCATCTAATTCTTTGTATTTCATCAAATACAAAATTGGGGCAAAAGTTTCGTGTTGCACTATCGAAAA
>JABAYK010000190.1:9072-17704 GCA_018609045.1 Flavobacteriales bacterium | reverse complement strand
GTCGGTATCTATATCAAACTGAAAGTTTGAAATTGAGGTATTGTTTTTAAAGAAAAACTCACCTCCCCACGGATGTTTTATTTTTCTGTATAAGTAGCCGTGATGCTCGTTATCAATAACTACCCGATAAGTAATAACCTTTTTACCTTCATTCTTTATTTCTTCGGTAACCCCAACTGGATACCTATCTTGTAACTCAAGATAAAAATGCGGATCAGAAAAGTTGGCATTTGCTAAATCAAAATCATGGTTATCATTATTGTAATTAACTGTTTTTTCATCAGAAAAAGATTTTGCTGTTTTATGAACTTCGTGATTTTTAAAGTCATCGGAATAATTTGATTTTGGCGGAGTTGGAGGTTTTGGTTTTTCAACAACCTTTTTCTCAGGTGCTTCAAATGTTGTTTTTTGTTGAATTGTTCCCGTACCTGTTTCTCCGGTAACTTTTTTATACTCGGTTGTTTTTTGTTCAGGCTGTTCAAAAGTTGGCTTTTGGGCTACTTCTGTTCCTGTTGTTCCTGTTACGGTAGTTTTTTCTGGAAGGCTACCTGTTGACCCAGTTATTGGTGTTTTTGAAGGAGGACCTCCTGCCTTACCCGATACTGCTTTAAATTTTGGTGGTTCTTTTTGACTTGGAGTAAAGGTATTCGGTGTGTTTTCTTCTTTAGTTGTTTCCTTTTCTGCTAACCTTTTTTCTTCCTCTTCTTTTTTGGATTTCTCCGCCGCTTTTGCCTTTTCTTCTAATTCTTTCTTTTCCTTTTCATCTTTTTCAGCTTTAGCTTTTTCTTCCTCAACAACTTTTTTGGCAGCTTCTTCAGCCTCCTTTGCCTTGGCATCGGCTTCTGCTTTAGCCTTCTCCTCTGCTTGTTTTTTAGCTTCCTCCTCGGCCTTTGCTTTTTCTTCGGCAGCTTGAGCTGCCTTTTCATCTTCTAGTTTTTTTGCTTCAACCACTTTTTGAGCTTCTTCTGCGGCTTTCTGGTCAGCGTTAGATTTATCTATTTCTTTTACTAAGTTTTGAACTTCCTCAGCATTTGGTCTATTTTTTTTTGCTCTGTCTATTGCTGAACTTGCGCCAGAATAATCTCCTTTTGCATATGCTTTTTCAGCCTCTTTAATAGCAGTTTCGTAATCCTTTTCTTCTTGTTTTCTTTTGGCAGCAATTTCCTTTTCCATAGCTTGGATTTTTTCATAAAGTCCAAGATTAAAGTCCGAATTCCAATCGAAATAGCCTGTTTTTTTATCAAAGAAAATTTCACCTACAGGTTTATCTAAAGCAGAATAGTCAATTCCCTTTACAAAATGAAGCATACTCACTTCCCAGCTAGAATATTTTTGTCCTACAGAAACTTGTTCTTTGGTTACTCCAGCTGCTTTTATGCTTATTTTTTTGGTTGCATAACCACTTTTTGAGAATTCGATTATGTAATCTTTTCCATAATCGAGGGTAACAAAAAATTCTCCTGAGGCATCTGAAACATCAGTTTTAATTTGCGTACCTCCAGCTTTAACGGTAATTTTTACGCCGGCCATTACCGTGCCTCCTTCACTCAATGTACCAAAAGCCTCAAAGCTTTCTGGTTGAGCAAATGCAAGTATTGAAATTAATCCTAAAAAAAAGTGCTGATTAAGTTCTTCAATGGTTATTTTCTTTCATCAAAACTAGGTGCGAAATCATATTCTGTTGATGTAAGCAATTCGAATTGTATAACAGTAATGTTCATACAATTGCGAAAATAATATTTACAGCCCCATTCTTGCATAATTAAAATAAATAAAGCCATTTGATTTTCTTTACTTAGTTAAAAAACTAATTGAAATCAATCTTTAAAAAAGAAACATTTTTTATAACAAGGTAAAATATTAAGTTAATTCTTGGTTTTATTCAACAATTTTACCTTTATTTTTTCTTCCAAAACTTGAACCTCTATTGCAGTAGGTTTAATTTTTTTTGCTTTGTCCAATAAAGAACTTGGATCAGAATAATTTCCTTTTTTAAAAGCCTTGATTAGCTTCTTTTATGGCAATTTTAAAATCTTTTTCTTCCTGTTTTTTCCTTGTAGCGACTTCTAACAATAAAGCTTCCAATTTTTCATCAGGAATAGGCTGGTAATTGTTATTCCAATAAAAATATCCGCTTTTTTTATCTAAAATTATTTCAGCAATAGGTTTATTAAAATCAGTATAGTCAATTCCTTCAAATAAGCGAAGCATGTCCACTTCACAGCCAGCATATGCCTGACCTTTAGAAACTTGATTTCCTGTTACAACTGTTAATTTTATGCTAACCTATTTTGTTATAAAGACACTTTTTGAAAATTCGAGAATGTAAACTTTAACATAGTTAAGATTTACAGAAAATTTACCACTAGCATTAGATACATCTGATTTAATTAAAGCTTCTCCTGATTTAACGTTAAATGTTACTCCAGCCAAAAGTTTACCATCATCGCTTAAAGTGCCAAAGCCATGAAAATTTTCAGGCTAAGCAAAGGCTAGAATCGTAATAAATACCAAATAAATGTGATAAAAGATTTTTCAATAGTTATTTTCTTTCATCAAAACTAGGCGCGAAATCATTTTCAGTTGATGTAAGTAACTCAAATTGTAGGTCAGTTATACTTAAACCGTTGCGAAAGTAATATTTACCGCCCCAATCATGTACTACTTTTTTAAATATAACAGGTTCATAACCATCTATTTTCACTTCTCTTAATACTACGAAGTAACCATCTTTTTGTTCGAATGTTTCTTTTACTGTTTTTGGGAGAGATTCGAAGGCGTTTGTAAGCTTAGAATAATATTCAGAAACCTTTAGTGAATATCTCTTGGAAATATTTTCTTTAAATGGTTTAGCATTTTTGTTTAAAGCCTCAAAACCAGAGGAGTAATTTTCTATTCTATTTTGAAGAGCCTCTTCTCTTTTCTCTTTTAACTCTTGTTCAAAATCAATTAAATCCTGTCTTTTAGATTCGAAATAATCTGCATTCCAATCAATTAAGCCAGTTTTTTCATTAAAAAAAATTTCTCCTACAGCGTCATCAAAAATAGAAGCATCAACCCCGGGAACTTCTCTAAAAAGAAAAACCTGCCATTCTCCAATTTTCTTTTGAGCGAAGGATAAATCTTCTCTTGTAATACCTTCGGCTTTAATATCAATGATTTTACTGTAATATTTATTTTTAGAGAATACAATGGTGTAGTTGAAATTGTAAGGTAAGTTAAAATGATATTCTCCTTTTTCTTCAGTTCGGTATTTGTAATAGCTAGAATCGTTTTTATAAACTTCAATGAGTACATTTTTCAATGGTGCTTCATCCTCACCAAATACTTTTCCATCAACATTTATGTCCTTAGGTTGGGCAAAAATGTCTATTGAAAATAAAGTAAATAAAATAAAAATTGTAAATTTCACTTAATTTAGTAAGTTGTTTTTGTTTAGAAGTTTTTTTTTTAAAAACTAATCTTAAATATCAATTCACAATTTATTTTCCCTTTTATTGCAATAATTGACTGAATTAACTAAATTTCTGAGTAATTAAATAATAAAAAAGAATTTGTTAATTACATTTTCTATTTTTAAAGCTTCAAAATTAAAATATGAAAAAATTTTTTGTTTTTATCTCCTTATTTGCATTATGCATAAATACTTTCGCGCAAGAACCAACTAAACCGGAACACCAAAAAAAAGTGTATTTGAATGACGGGAACACCTATGTTCAAAAGGACCTTCCTATGTATTTAAAATTTAGCACTGAGCCTAATGGCCAAAACTATGATTTAAAAAGTAAAGCCACTCCAGATTATGCAGACCCAATGTACCTAGATACTGAAGGAATTAACTACATAAGAAGTAAATGGGCAGTTGATAAAAACTCAAAGGAAACAGTAAATCCGCAACAAGAAGTTTTGTACGAAGTTTATGCTGATGGTTTAGCTCCAGTTACATCATCTAAATTTTCTGGTGCCCCTGTTTATAAAAAAGATAAAATTTATTACGGAAAAGGACTTAAAGTCGATTTAACTTCAACTGATGGAGTTTCTGGTGTAGAGAAAATTCATTACGCTTTAGGCGGAAATTACCAAGATTATGGTTCAACCTTAAATCTGGATACCGAAAAAGAGCATACCCTTTACTTCTATTCAAACGATAATGTTGGAAACGCTGAGAAAACTAGAGAAAAAACTTTTGTGGTAGATTTAACTTCTCCAACATCAAGAAGTGAAATTGAAGGAATAGTTTACCAAGGAAATATTTTGGCTCCTTCAACAAAATTTGTTCTTTCTTCTACCGATGGTTTATCTGGAGTAAACAGAACCTATTATTCTTTTGATGATGGCAATGACAGATCTGGTAACACTGTTACCATGGCCGGTTTAAAAGATGGAGACCATACTTTAAATTTTTATGCTATTGACAATGTAAAAAATACTGAAACAAAAAGTACTTTCAACTTCTATTTAGATTTAACTCCTCCTCAAACGTCAAATCAAATTGTTGGTGATCAGTTTAAAGGAAATTACACCTACGTTTCTGCTAGAACACAAATAAACCTTTCTGCAACAGACAACAAAGCTGGTGTTAAAAACATTTATTACCGAATAGATGGCGGAGAAAGAGCCACGTTTGGTGGTAATTTTAATTTGCCTGATGTTTTGGGCACTCACTCTGTAAAGTACGATGCTAATGATAATGTAGACAACCTTTCAGGAAATACTTTTTTAAATGTATTTGTAGATAATAAAGCTCCCGAAACAGGAATTACCTATGGTAACCCTCAATTTTTTAAGGAAGGTGAACTTTATATTAACAAAGACACAAAAATTGCATTAAAGTCAAGAGATCCTCATGCTGGAGTTCAAGCTACAAAATATGGTATTGATGGAGGTGCAATGAATAATTACAGTGAGTTTACCATTCCAAATGAAGGCCCACACACAATTGCATTTAATGCCATTGATAATGTAAATAACGAAGAAGTAAAAAAAGAAAGCAAATGCCATGTTGATAATACTCCACCTGTTATTTACCATAACTTTAGCATTGAGCCAACCGAAATAAAAGACAAAGGCGGCGAAACTCTAAATGTTTACCCTAATTACACTAGACTTTACTTGGGGGCCACAGATGAAAAAGTAGGTACAGAAGATATTTTTTACTCTGTTGATGGAGGAGCTCTTACCCCATATTCTAGTCCACAAACTCTTGATATTTCAGAGTTAAATCGTTTTGGAAAAAAGAAATTATACGAAGTAAGAATTGTTGCAAAAGACAAATTAGGCAACGAAAGCGAAAAGATGATTAAGTTTTATATCGGAAAAGAGTAAAAAATAAAGCCAAAATATTAAACAAAAAAAGCCTGAATTTATTCGGGCTTTTTTGTGCGATAAATCGCTAAAAATCTAATCTTTTTATCCTTACTTAGCACAAAATCTAACCCATGAAAAAGCTATCCATCTTAATTGCATCATTAATGGTATTGTTTGTTGCTTGTCAAAACTCATCTTCAAAAAAAGATACCGCTAACCAACCAACTCAAGAAATTGATTTAGAAAGTCATCCTGGCAAAGAGTTAATGGCAACAAATTGCTACTCATGCCATGCTCCAAGTGAAGGGCCAGAGAATAGAATTGCTCCACCAATGCATGCCGTAAAAATGCACTACAATACCGAAGGAATATCAAAAGAAGAGTTTGTGGCCAATATTTTAGCTTTTCATAAAAACCCTGTTGCAGAAAACTCTAAAATGCCTAATGCCATAGAAAAATTTGGAATCATGCCCAAGTTTGGTTTTCCTGATAAAAACATAGAGCAAATTGCAGAATATATGTTTTTAGCCGATTTGAATAAAAATTTGCAAGGAAATTCGATGGGGAACATGGAAGGAAAAAGTACAGCAGAAATAGGGTTGAATTATGCCATGAGCACAAAGCAACAATTGGGAAAAAACCTCATGAATGCCATTAAAACTGAAGGCACACCAGATGCAATAGCATTTTGTAATGTGCACGCCTACCCTATTACAGATAGTTTGGCGAAAATTTACAACCTCAGCATAAAAAGGGTTACAGATAAACCGAGAAACCCTGATAACATGGCCAATGAAGCTGAATTAGCTCATATTGAAACCTTTAAAAATGCTTTAGCAGATGGGAAAGAACCAGAATCAATTATTAATGAGACAGACCAAATGGTAAATTTCTACTATCCTATTGTTACCAATGGTATGTGTTTACAATGCCACGGAGAACCAAACAAAGAAATTGACGAGGCCACACTAGCTCAATTAAATAATCTATACCCTGATGATAAAGCAAAAGGTTATGCGATGAATCAAGTTAGGGGAATTTGGAGTATTTCGTGGGAGAAGTAGGGAGAGAAGGAGGATGGACGATTGACGATGGACGAAGGATGAAGGACGAAAGACGAAGGATGATGGATGATGGATGATGGATGAAAGATGATGGACGAAGGACGAAGGACGATGGATGAAGGACGAAGGAGGAAAGATGAAGGACGAAAGAGGAAAGATGAAGGACGAAAGAGGAAAGAGGAAAGACGAAGGATGATGGAATAAAGAGAAAATAGTTGGTTTTTAGTTTTTAGTTTTTAGAAAAGTAGCTAGCTTTTGAACTGCTCTTCCTCTGTGGCTAATTTTATTTTTTGCTTCTGATGTCATTTCAGCAAAAGTGGTTTCGAATCCTTCTGGTTTAAAAATTGGATCGTAACCAAAACCCTCTGAGCCACTTTGCTCCTTGGTTATTTCACCTTCCACAACGCCATCAAAAGTGTATTCTTTGTTATTAAGAATCAAAGCAATTACAGTTCTAAATTTTGCTTTTCTATTTTCTTCTGAGTTTAGTGCTTTTAAAAGCTTTTTTACATTGTCTTGAAACGAGCAATTTACTCCTGCATAACGAGCCGAGTAAACTCCAGGTGCGCCGTTTAATGCGTCAACTTCAAGTCCTGTGTCATCACTAAAAACATCTAACCCACAAAATTGGTGAACTACCCTAGCCTTTTGCAATGCATTTTTATGCAAGGTTTCATAAGGCTCCTCAATCTCATCAAAAAAGTTCATTTCTTTTAGTGAAACTACTTCAAATTGCTCTATTAAAATCTCTTTTATTTCTTGGAGTTTATGTAGGTTGTTTGTGGCAAAAACTAATTTCTTCATAAAGCGGCTTGGTAAATTTTTTCAATAATTTCAACTACTTTTTTACCTTCTTCAGCCGATGCTAGGTTCTTTGAATGATTGCCTAGCAAAGCCTGGTAAACACTTTCATAAACAGCAGCGTGATTGTTTTCTTGGGCAGCGTTATTTTGAAATAATTTCTGCTCTGCTATCTCTTTTTGTTTTTCTGGCAAAACTTCCAAATAATCAATAGTATTTAAATATTTACCTCCTATTTTTAAAGTCGCAAATTCACTCAAAACAGTTAAGCTGCCTTCCATATTTAGGTTGGTTGCATTGGTTGACACATTTATACTACCTAAAATGCCTTTTTTGGTTTTAAAGATTGTAGCCAATGAATCTTCAAACTCAATATAGGGATGCTTAAAATTATTTAGGATGGTTTTTTCGGGAACAATATCACCAAACAAGAAATATAAAATATCAATAAAATGGCTAAACTGATTAAACATAATTCCACCATCAAGTTGCTTTGTTCCCCTCCAATTTGAGTTTTGATAATAAGCCTCATTTCGGTTCCAAAATGCTTTTACTTCAATTTGAAAAACTTGGCCAAATAAATTCTCATCTAAGGCTTTTTTCAAATCTTTTATTGGTGAATTAAACCTGTTTTGTTTTACAACAAATAATCTTTTTTGGTGAAGTTTAGCAGCTTCAATCATAAAACTACAATCTTCAGAATTTAATGCCATTGGTTTTTCTACCAAAACGTGTTTTCCGAATTTTAGCGCTTCGATGGCAAGGGAAGCGTGATTTCCACTAGGCGTGCAAATTATTACCAAATCAATATTTGGGTTGTTGAAAATATCTAGGTTTTGTGGGTGGTTTTCTTTCTTTTCATCAGCTATAGAGATTAAATCAAAATTTTCATTCTCCGCCAAAACCAATTTATGTCGTTGTGCAATGTGACCATTACCAATAATTCCAACCTTAAATTTCATGGCTTCAAAAGTAATTGTAAAAAGGTGGAATTAATGAATCTAGTAGCTCGAAAATTAAACTGAAAATGAAACCCAATAAATCCTGCAGAACCCGTTACAATAACTTTTTTCATCCTTAAGATCTGATTAGTAGCGAGGCATTACAATCCACAAAATAATGTAAGCTAAAAAACCAGGAAACCCTGCGCTAAATATTGATAGTAATACATAGCCTACCCTAACCATACTCGAATCCCAACCAAAATAATCAGCAATACCTCCACATACTCCTGCTATTAATTTATCGTTAGATTTTGTAAGTCTTTTATTCATTCTCCAAAAATATGGCTTCAACTTTGATTTAACAACTTTCAAAATTTAGTTTTGCATTATGAGGCTAATCTATTTCATCTTTCTAGTATTTCCGATTTTTGGATATTCTCAAAAAAAAGAAAATAAAAAACAAAAATTTTATAAAGAATATTGGGAAAATGAAGCCAAAAAAGAAAAGTACAATGC
>JABAYK010000190.1:1508-9062 GCA_018609045.1 Flavobacteriales bacterium | reverse complement strand
GTACAATGCTATTTTCGAAGAGGCTGACAAATTATTTGCCCAAGAAAAATTTTATCCTGCTATTGAAAAATATCAAACACTTTTTGAGATTTTTCCAAATGACCAACAGGCCACAGCTCGCATTAGGGATATTGAAATAATATTAATAGCAGAAAATGAACCCTCACCCGAAGAGTCTGTGCGTGTTTTTATTCCAATGGAAAAACTTCACTTTAAACAAAGTGAATTAAAAACAGAAACCTTCATTAACCAAGAACTAAAAGGAGAAGTGAAATCCATTCCAAAAGATGAGGAAAAACAAGTTGAGGAAAAGAAAATAGAGCATAAAGTGGAAGTTATTGAAACTGAGAAAATATCTGAAGTTAAACCAATAATTCCAAAGCATGAGGCAAAAGAAAACTCACAACCAAAAGACATAAGGCAAGAAATTGCCAAACAATATCAAGATGGGTTTACCGAAGAAATTTACACCAAAGCAAATCGAAAAATTACCAAAAGAGTAATTGTAAAGAATGGTTTAGGTGACGAGTACCAAAAGATTGAGCACCAATGGGGTGGAAAATTCTACTTTAAAAACGGAGAGCCTATCACCCAATTTATTTGGGAAAAAGAAACTGAGGTTGAAAGACCTTAATCTTGGTCTAAAATTGCATCTAACTCAGCAATAACTGGGTCTTTGGTTGGTTGAGGGGCACTTGCGTTTCCAACCAATTCAATTCTAGGGTTTACTGCATTTTTATCATACTTTCCTAATTCAATTACCAAATGATATTTGTAACCACCAGGTAGTTTTGTTACATATGGTGAATCTTTTTGAGGACCTCCAAAATACTTGCAAGAAGCGCCCTCTTTATACCTTTGGAATTGTCCATCTACAAAAACCATTATTGAAACTGGTTTATCAAATTCAACTGTTAAAGTTTTAGAATTATTTAGCTTAAATGGAAAACGTAGGTATTTCATGGTTTGATATTTTGCGATAAAAATAGAAGAATTTTTCTCAGAATGTATAAATGAATCTTAAAACTAGGTTTTTATCAAATTTTTAATTGGAGTATTTTCTTTCTCGTGTTTATGTAAATCTGAAATAGAATCATTTTTTTCTTCAAAACCTGGAAAGTTGTTTTCTCCGTTTTGGTCGAAAGCCAAAAGATAATCCTTAACCCCAAATTTTTCCATATTTCTGGCAGGATTGTATCCTACTAATTCTTCCTCTATTTCTAACTCTACAAGTAGCTTAGCATTTTGTAAGTCATCGGCAATTTTCTTAATTAATCTTGGCGGCAAGTGCAGGCTTTCTGCTAAATAATCTTTCGAGGTAATTTCCCACTTTTCAAAGTTTTTGTTGATTTCTATTAACATCAATAATCCTATTTTTTTTCTGAAAGAAATACTTAAGTTGTTGATGCTTCCTTCAAAAGCAAACCGATGATAATTTTGGCTAGCAAAGCTTATTTCGCAGCCTAGCAAAACCAAATTCCAACTGGTTTGCAGCCAAATTAAAAATAAAGGTAAAGCAGCAAAACTGCCGTAAATTGCATTGTACCTAGCTACTCCCACTTGAAAATTAATATAAACCCACTCAAATAGCTGAAAACTTGTTCCGGCAATTATTCCTCCGGTTAAGGCTGCCTTCCAACTTACCTTGGTATTTGGCATAATTAAATACAGCAAAAAGAAAACTATCCAAATTAAAAAGTAAGGAGCAAATTCTAGCAAAACATTTGTGAATTTTGCAAAAACACTAAGCACCTCAACCTTGCCAGCAATTTCATTTACGGTTGATGAAATAAATATGGTTATGCTACTAGAAGAAATCAATAAAATTGGAGCCAAAATCATGATGGCCATATAATCAGTAAATTTCCTTAGATAAGTCCTTGGTTTTTGAACATCCCAAATATCATTAAACGAAGCTTCAATATTTCCTAAAATACTCATTACACTCCATAGCAAAAGCACTACTCCTACTCCAGCAACTACTCCACCTTTTGTAGATTCTAGCATGCTTTGGGCAAAACCAATTAGCCATTTAACAACTTCTTCTTGTTGTGTAGCCTCAGCATTTTTTAAAATTTCTGCTTGTAGTGATTGCTCTAAACCAAAACCTTTGGCTATGCCAAATATCATAGCAATAATGGGTACTACAGAAAGTATAGAGTAAAAGGTTAAAGCCGATGCCCTTAGTTGAATTTTATCTTCAACCATACCTCTAACGGCCAATGAAACCACCCTAGCTATATTTAACAGCCATTTTAATGATTTAGGAAGTTTTTTGTCGTTAATTTCCCAAATATCAATTTTAAAAAGATTGATGATTTTTTTCATCTTAAACCAAAAATAACCTAGTTTTTGGTATAGTCTTTTTCTGGAGTTTTAAACCCAAATAGTTTTTTGTTTTTGATTGTGGTCGCAATTTTTTTGGGAACCATTTTTTCCCAACCTTTTGCGCCATATTTTATCATTGTCAAAACGTTGTCTGAGAAAATATTTAAGTATTCAGTTTTTGGATTTTCAATATCAGCCAATTTATCGTTGGCAATTAAATAATCGAATAGCCCTTTTAGTTTGACTGGAATTTCAAAGTCTTTTATGGTTTTTATTTGGTTTGATTCATCAACCCTACAAGGATAAATGTACAGTTTAACATTTCGCCCAAAACCAAGACCAAATGCTTCTAGAATTCCACCTTTAAGATTGGTGTAATATTTTTCATCAAACAAAAAGTCAAGATTGTACATTCCTAAAACCAAGCCTATTTTTTTGCCTTTTGTGATGTCTGATAAGAAAGCTGCTAGCTTGTAATATTTTACATAATTAGAAATCATTACTGAATGACCTAATGAAAGTAAAACATCAACCCGATCTAAAAAATCAGATTCATCTATTTTATTGTCATCGCTTAAATCTTTCAGGGTTAACTCTGTAATTACCTTTAGTTTATCTGGATTTACATCGGGCTCTTTTTCAAACATTTCGAGTCCTTTTTCAAGCATATCAAGGTTAACCAATGTTGCAGGCCTGAACCTACCTCTTAAAACCATTACATTTTTTTTGTAAAGTGCAGTTGCAGGTTGTAAAACTTCTCCTTGTGTATTGAATAAAGTTGCTTCGGTTAATCCGCTTCTAACCAATTTTAGAGCCATTAATCTATTGTCAATATGTTCAAAATCTGGGCCTGTTAATTTGAACATATCAATTTCTATTCTGCCTTTGAATAAATTTTCTACAAGAGATTGTAAAAATTGATTTGGGTCACGATAGTTGTAAAAGCAAGCATATAGCAAGTTAATTCCTAAAACACCAATAGCTTGTTGTTGTCTAAAATTGGTGTTATCGTGTAAAAGCACATGAATAATACACTCGTTTGGAGGAGTATTTGGTCTTAGCTGAAATTTTACCCCTACCCAACCATGACCTTGGTTTGTTTTGTGGTAATTTAAAGCTTCAATGGTATTTGAAAATGAGAAAAAACAAGTGTTGTCCTTTCTATCATCCAATTTTTCGATTAATGAGCTGTACTCAACTTCTAACATGGTTTGGCAACGATCTTGACTTACGTATCTATCTGCAGGTCCGTACATTGAATCGCTAATTTGCATATCATAAGCTGAAGATGTCATAGCTATAGTTCCGCTTGCCCCACCAGCTTGAAAAAGATGTGCTGCAACTTCTTGACCTGCTCCAATTTCGCCTAAAGCGCCATAAATTTTTGGGTCGAGATTTAATTTTAGGGCTTTTTCGTTTGTTGTTAAAGTTCTGAAATCGTTAAGCATATTGGATTTTTGTGCAAAATTATGCGAAAATCGGCTTGGGTTTTTTATTCCTCAACAATTAATCATCAGTAAAAAGTTAAAAGATATTAAGGGTAAGTGTTTTTCTACACCCAATAAAAATTCTATTTTTAGCAAACTTTTTAGATTTAGATGGAAAAACTTATTTCAGATTTACTTTTACAAAACAACAGCCTTATTATTCCGGGCTTTGGTAGTTTAATTAAAAGTCTTTCTACTGGCAACATAACCTTTAATGAGTTTTTAAAATTTAATGATGGCGTTTTATCTGCTGCCATTGAAAAAAGCAAATCTGTTTCGAAAGAAGAAGCTACCAAACAAATTGTTGGCTTTGCCACAGAAGTAAAATCTGCAATTGAAAAAGATGGTAACTACAAACTTGGAAGTTTGGGGACGTTTTCAAAGAATGAAAAAGGTGCAATTATTTTTAGTGGAAAAGTATCTACAACAGCAAGTAAACCAATACCCGTTGTTTCTCCTTCAGTAGAAAAACCTAAAACCGAAAAAGTAGAAAAATCGCTTAACGAAAAATTAGCAGAAAAGGCGCCCCCCGCCAAAACAATTCAGCAAAAAGCAGAAGAAAAAGAAAAAAAGGAAAAGTTAGAAGAGAAAAAAGAAAAAAAAACCAAAGAGCAAGTAATTTCTAAACCGGTTACTATGAGCTCACATTCGCACAACGACGAACACGACGAAAATTATGTTAAGCTTACTCAAGATGAAATTGAGGCAAGACATAAAAAAGTTGCGTTTAGAGGCACCATTATTTTTGGTATTTTGGCAATTGTTATTATTTGGTTCTTTAATTTTATTAACCCTCATCACGATCATGGACACGAAGAAGGTCATGATGGTACTAAAACAGAGGAACATGGCGCACCCGCTCATGAAATGAATGAAGAATCAAACGAAACATCTGAAGTATCAATAGGTGAAGCAGCAAACGAAGAAAAGGAAGAGGCATTGGCTTCTTCCTCTACTTCAAACGCTTTAGCCAAAGGTGATCCAACAAATCCTGCGATGGAGCAAAGTATTCCGGTTAACACTATAAATCAAAAATTTTATGTTGTATCAGCTTCATTTTCAGAAGCATCAAAAGCTAAGCACCAAGCTCGCTTGCTGATGATAATGGATTATAAAGCCGTAATAATTAACCCTGAAAGCGGTAAATATTATGCTTGCACAGGAGGATACAACGATTACTCTGAAGCACAAAAAGCTTTGGCAGAATACAAAACCAAAAAGGCTTCTGCTTGGTTATTTACTCCTTAATGGATAGAATCAATCAACTTATTTCTATTTACCAAAAGTTAAATCATTTTGGCAAACACCTCAACCTCAATTTAGTTTCTTACTTAGAAGGTGAAATTGAATATGAACTAACCATTTCTAAAGAACATTTGGCTACCCCAAAAGCTGCCCATGGTGGAGTTGTTGCTGCTATGATGGATGGTGTTTTAGGAGTTGCAGCTTTAACCATTTCTGCCAAAGATTTAAAACTTGTTTCGACTGTAGAATTTAAAATAAATTATTTAAGTCCTGCATTTTTTGGAGACGTTTTAATAGGAAAAGGTAAAGTAATAAAGCAAGGAAAAAGAATTATGGTTTGCGAAGGCGAAATATTTGAAAAAACATCAAATAGGCTTATAGCAAAGGCCATTGGCACTTTTAATGCCTACCCATACCAAAAGGCTGGGATTGAAGATTTAAATGCTAATTGGGATTTTCGTTAAGCGAAAAGTAGCTATAATCAGGTGTTTGCTCAATAGCATCCATTACCTTCAAAATAATTTCTTCAGCCTCAAGCGAGTAATCTATTTTCATAGGCTCTTTTATTCTTACACTTAAGGTTACACCTTTTTTCTTAAGCCTTAAGCCCTTTTTATCAAATGCCCTTCTAAACCCATCAATTACAATTGGCACAACTATAGGTTGAAACTTTTTTATTAAGAAGCCTGTACCTTTTCTACCTTGTTTAAACGGCGTTGTGGTACCTTGAGGGAAAGTAATTACCCACCCATCATTTAAAGCATCTCCAATTTTGGTAATATCTTTTAAATCAACTTGTCTTTTTACATCTTGGCCAGATGCTCTCCAAGTTCGTTTGATAGAAATACTGCCCGCATAAGTAAAAATTTTAGGAAGAAGTCCGGCTTTCATGGTTTCTACTGCTGCAACAAAGTACAATCTTAACCTTGGGTTTAATAAATACCATGGGTATTTTAATTTATTGATAAAACCATTTTTTGCTGCTGCAAAAACCAAAAAAAACATGGCAACATCAGAAAAATAAGTTTGGTGGTTTGAAACAAATAAAACTCTTTGGTTCGGCAACCCCAAAAGGTTCTCTACCCCTTCTAATTTGGTTTTATTGATAACATTATGTCTATAATAAACAATTACGCCAAAAAATAAAATCATGAGGCGTTTGATAAAAAGTAGTTTACCAAAGGCGTCTCGTTTTATAAACATAAATTGCTGGGATTAGGTTTTGGTGGTAAATTTAATAATATCAACTTAATCGCCCTTAAAAACCTGAATTTTGGTTTCTTTATCTACCAACTCATCCCATTTGGTTTTAAATTGGGTGGCCCTTACAATATGGTTATCAATCCAATGGTAATTTCCGCCTCTTGGCTTACCCATTAAAAGGCCGTGATATTTAAATCCATGTTTGTTTAACCACTTTTCGGTTACCTCGCGGTGGTCTTCAATTCTCGATGTAAAAAAAGTAATAATATGGCCTTCGTCATACCACTCGTTTATCATTTCTCTTGCTCCTGGAATTAAGTAGGCATCTTCCATTCGCTCTGGTTCTTCATTAGGAACATCTTCTGAAATGGTGCCATCAATATCAATTAAAAAGTTTTTTTTTCCTTCAGGTAAAATTGGGCTTACTGTTTTTCCTGAATCGTCGAATACTTTATTTAAATCCATAAAGCAAAAGAAAATAATCCGTTTCGGGAAACCATGTTATCTTTTTATTAGTTTTCCACTATATTTAATTTTTTAAACCAATTATTTGATTTGTTGTTAATTATTTATGGAAGATTCAAAATTTCCAGCATTTCCTTTAAACATTCTTTTACTTCCAAAAGAAAAAATGCGTCTTCATTTATTTGAACCAAGATACAAGCAACTTTTAAAGGACATAAATTATTTAGGCGGTGAATTTGCAATTCCTGTTTTAAAATCGAACAAAATAAATCAATTAGGCAGTTTTGTGCGGGTTACCGAGATTTTAGAAACTTATCCTGATGGTAGAGTTAACCTAGAAATTGAATGCCTAAAAAACTTTAAAATCAGTAATTATTTTGAAAGCTTAGAAGAAGATAAATATGATACCTGTAAAATTGAATTTATCGGTTTTTCTAGCAAAACTTTAAAATTTGATACTGTTGAAATTTATTGGAAGTATCTTCAGCTTATTTCGAATAAAGTAGAAGAGCTATACAAGCTTAAAGACATTTCTTTAAATGAAATTGCGCTAAACCTAACCCTTTCAACAATTGAAAAAATTAAGTTTTTAAACCTTAACTTTTCCTCTCAAGTAAAGTTTATCGAGAACAAAATTTTATTTCTCACCCTTTTGTATAATCAGGAAACAAAAACTGAGAATAACTTTTACTTAAACTAGTTATAAATACACGCCTTGTAATAAAATTTGGCCCAAAGCCATTTTTTGCGATACATCATCCCATTTTTTCTTTTAGTTTCATTTTTTTCATGTTCTATTAGCACTGAAAAAGAAGAATATTTAAAC
>JABAYK010000190.1:0-1498 GCA_018609045.1 Flavobacteriales bacterium | reverse complement strand
CCTTATTTCAAATATTTACAGATTCGATAATACATGCTAGTGAAACAAAAGTTAACCGAAGCCTATTAAAATTTGAACAAAAAATATCTACACCTCAAACTAAGTATCAGGAAATAGTACTTGAACTTGCATCATTATATTCTTTAAAAGAAAAAGGCGAAATTGATACTGCTATTGCGGGATTTGAAAAAGTAGTTGCACTATTAAAATTACAAGAAGAACCGAGGCTAAAAAGAAAGCTATTAGATATTAATTTAACCATTGGAACTATTTATCTCTATGAAAAAAATGACATGCAAAAGGCTTTGCCAAACTTTTTGGAGGCCAAACGCTTATCTAAAAAATATGGCAACGTTTATCAGCAGGCCGAAGTAAATAAATACTTAGGCTATGTTTATTTAGGCAATCGAATGCTAATGATGCAAGAAAATCTTTTGAAGATGCTTTGAATGTATATTATGAAATTGCTTCCACCGAAAGACCAAATCACTATGTAATTCAAGAGCAAATTAGCTATATTGGCTTAAGTTATTATGCCTTAAAAAATTACGAAAAAGCTGTAGAATACTTTGACAGCACAATTTCTTACATCAATAATAAATTGAAAAACTGCGAAGATGAAGATGCCAAGTTTGTAGCCAAATCAATAGCTGAAGGAAATAAAGCAAGAGTTTTAATTAATTTAGGTAATAAAGAAGAAGCCAAAAAGTTACTGCGCAAAAACTTCGAGCAAAAGAAAAATCACCCTCGTTATAAAGAAAATGCCATTACCGAATATTTTGCCTTAACAAGACTTGTAGTTGAACAAGATTTAAAATTAGGTAAGAATTATTTAGATACGCTTTCTATTTTGGTTGAAGAAAACCCTAGAAAAGACGTTGAACAAAAACTTGAAAGGTTAAAAGCCAAATACTATGAAAGAGCAAACCCTGAAAAAGCAATTGCAATTTACAAATTGCAACTGGCTTATAAAGACTCTACCTACAAAGCCCTTACCCAATTAAATTTAAGAACTAAGCTAGATGAGCAAGCTGCTTTAGAATCAAACCTGAGAATTGCTTTGGCCTAAAAAGAATTAAAAACCAAAAACTCGTTAAGTAATTTTTACCTTTTTATTTCAATTATTAGTTTCATATTCCTAATTCTGCTTTTGTTTTTTCTTGTTAGGTTTAGAAATAAAAACAAAGACCTTAAAGCTTTAAATAACAGAATTTTACAACAAAAAGAAACCATAGATGGGGCCTTGGTAAAACTACAGGCGGCCAATGATAAGCTAAATAATGTAAACTCTTTAAAAACTGGTATTTTAGGTATTGTTGCACATGATTTAAAAAATCCTTTTGATGCCATAAACTCTACCATAAACCTCATTAAAGAAGAAGATGATATTGACCCAAAAGAGTTAGATGAATTATTGGGGTTAATTAAACTTTCGGCAGAGTCGGCCAACAGTATAATTTCAGAATTAAACATATACGCCCAATTAGAAAATAAGGCA
>JABAYK010000132.1 GCA_018609045.1 Flavobacteriales bacterium | reverse complement strand
GATATATTAGTAGCATTAGCTCTTACCGCTATATTTACTGTATTAGCAGACCATTTATTTAATGAACAAAGTAACTTTTGCGTCATTCCGCGTAAATATAGAAGGTACGAACATTTATTAGATTTAGATAAAAACAACGAAGTTACAGAAGAAGAATTAAAAAAAGCAGAAGAAGTTTTAGAAAAGTCAAGAAAAAAAACAGAACGATTGGAACATTTAAAAAATTTAAATAATTTTATTACTCAAGTATAATTTCTCTCCAATTTATAACAATATGAATATTACTATAAATAATAGAAACACATTACAGCGAAATTTTCCTATAAAAAAAGAATGTCCTGAGGGGAAGTTTCTTTATAGAGTGACATTTGGATATACGTCTAAATTATCAGGAGATGCGGTATTTCCTGTGACATACGATAATTTTAACCAGAGTTTCCAAACAAAAAGTTTAAAGTTAAACGCGGGAGATATGGTAAAATACACTCCTCAAAATAAATCTGACCCGAATTATAATACTAATGCTATAATTACAGTATCAACAAATAGATATGAAAACCGAGAGGCGCAATCAAGGGGTTTTAAAATAAGACCAGATAGAGATAAATATAGTCTTTTTGATATTGAATTTATAAACCCAGTTGTAGGTTCAAATAATACTGTTATTAAAGACAAAAAAGAATTATCAAGATTGAATAAGGATAAATCCGTCCAATTAACAAAGATTCAAACTGAAGTAGACTCTTATGTTTGTGAAGACTCTTTTCTCCCTTATAGACAAGTGGTTCTTCCTTACAAAAGAGCTGTTGAAGCAGGTAGTCTAGACGCTGGTGGTTATTTTAAACATGTAGAAAATAGGATGTGGAACGATAATTTTGAATTGGACGGAAATAATCAACCTATGTATCCATTGATGGACAACTTCACACCACCCTTAAAACGTAAATTAGAAAAAGCGGTAGAAAATATGGTGACAGTTGGATTTTTATTGGGTAAAGAACAAAAACCAAAAGTCGAAGTTAAAAGTAAAAACGCAAAATTTATATCATTTTTAATGCCAATAGGTTCTAAACCTGGAGAAACAATAACTGTCCCAATTAGTGGTATAAAGGTAGTAGTGAAAATACCGATATCACTAGGGGAAATTGGTGGGGATGATAGTGAAATTCCTAGAGAAAATGAATATATAAAAAAAGTCCCTATTATTCGGGAACTTAACAGCGAAGTTTATGATTCTTTGAAAACGATGTCATCCAAAAGTGTGGATACTGAATTTATACCTACATATATCAAAGCGAGTGAATATATAGGACCAGACAGTCAGAAAAACTTAGATATGTTAATTAAACCAGGTATTTCACAACAATATTTCATTAGTAAGGCTAAAATTATCCCACAAAATGGAAATAAATTTATATTTAAAAAATTAACTTCATTTGATAAATCCTTTCCACTTATTTTTGATATTTATGTTTTACTTGATTTAACTTTAAATTTAAAACTAAAAGGACCGGAAGAAGCAACAGATGATACATTCGGTGGTAAATTAACAAGAACAATTACAGCGGGTCTAATGAATGGTTCGAATAATTGTCCCGAGTACATGGAAAAAGCCAAAAAGGGAGTGAAAGAATTATTATCATCTGTTGTGCCTCAAGGGTCGCTAACAAAATATGAGTCTGGTCCGCGCGGAGTAGTTGATAAGATGTTGCGTGGAAGAGAAGCTGGTGCGCTCGAGGTGCGTGACAATCACGCAGAGGTGGTAAGAAAACGTAGGGAAAGAAACTTAAAATTTCACTCTAATGCAATGTCTCGTAGGGGGCGTGGTGTTAGACAACGGAGAGGAGGTAGGAGAAAAAATAAAACTCGCAGGAAAAAAATAAGAACATGCGTTAAAAACGTTACAAAAAGATTAAATAAATGTTGGGGGAAAAAGAAAAGAAAAACCTTTAAGAAATGTTGGAAAAAAGGACGAAATAAATATAAATCTTGTAAAAAGAGGGCAAAAAAAACAAGAAGAAAGCATAAAAAAAATTAAAAACCCAGAAATAAAAAAATAGGAAACAAGAAAAAGACAAAACAAGAAGAATTCTCTCCAACAATTAAAAAGTAAAAGTAATTTAGTTAACAAAAAGAGTTAACAATAAAAATTATTCGACTAATCCTATGACGAACACCAAAATGATAATTAATAATAATGATTAATAATAATGATTAATATTAATCTTTTTTTTCAACTAAAGCATTTTCTAATTCCTTAACGCGATTGTTTAATTTTTTTAATTCTTCTAGATGGTATTCAATAGCGACTCTTCCAGGGACTTCGACCTGGAACCACCAATTATAAACCCCTGTTGTACCATTATAAACTAACCTTAAAGTGTTGTATGCCAAATCTACTCCTTCATATAAAATCATTCCAAGAACCATATAAATAACTTGAATAAAATAAATTGGTTAAAACTTGAATAAATTGAATAAAATAATTATAGTAATATGAATATATAACAATGTCTTATAAAATGGCAATATTAGTGCGTAGTGATATTAAAATGAGTAAAGGTAAAGTA
>JABAYK010000120.1:353-2571 GCA_018609045.1 Flavobacteriales bacterium | reverse complement strand
TTGGTGCTGTTGCGGCGTATATCTATACCCATAGGTTAACAGATGTTTACCAAGTAAAAAGTCAAATTCTTTTAAAATCTGCTGAAACTTACGATTACCAAGGGCAGATGTTTCAGGGGTTAGGGTATTACGAATCTTACCAAGATATTACAAACCAAAAAAGGGTTATTTCTTCTTATGATCTTATTGAAGAAACCTTACAAAAGCTTGATTTCGAGGTTTCTTATTTTATTGTTGGTAGAATTAAAACTACCGAAGTATATGGTTCTATGCCATTTGATGTTGAAGTGGTTAGGTTAGATGGAGGTTTTTATGCTACCAACTTTGAACTTAAAATTTTAAATGAAAACGAGTACCAACTTTATTATTTGGTAAATAATGAAGTTACTTCCCAAAAAGGTTATTTTAACGAAAAAATCACATCTCCTTATTATTACTTTACCATTAACAAGAATAGTGTAATCAATTCAGCAAGTTTAAAGTCAATACAAGAGATTAAATATGAATTTCGGGTTAACTCAATGGGTAGTTTAGTTGGTAAGTATATGGGTTCCCTATCTGTTGAAAACCTTGAATATACGTCTATTTTAAATTTATCAGTTGAAGATCAAATTCCACAAAGAGGGCAGATATTTTTAGACAGTTTAGCACAAACTTATATTGATTATTCCTTAAAGTCGGACTTTAATATTAATGAGAATACCCTTAATTTTATTGATAGGCAAATAGGGGATATAAGGTTAATTTTAGAGGGCATCGAGAATGATTTACAATCTTATAAATCTCAAAAATCAATTTTAGATTTAAGTAGGGAAGAGGATCAATACTTCAAGCGATTAGTAGAATTCGATAGCCAAAAGCGTCAATTACAATTGAAATTAAAATCTATCAATGCTTTGGAACAATACTTATTGAACTCAGATAATTCTAAATTATTGCCCCCTTCATTATATATACTAGAAGGAGATGAATTTTTGAAATCTTCATTAAATGAATTGTATTCTATGCAAATAGAAAGAGGCGCTCAACTTTTTAATTCAACAGAAATAAATTTTAGCGTTGAAAAATTAGATAAAAACATTGGTCAGCTTAAAAATAATATTTTAACCTATGCTGTAAACACAAGAAAAGCAATTTCAACACAAATTGCTGACATTCAAGTAGAAATTGATGATTACGAAGGGTTAATTAGAAAAGTGCCTCAATCGGAAAGGGAATTGTTGAACATCAAAAGAAAATTAGAGGTAAACGAAAAGTTGTATACATTTTTACTTGAAAAAAGAGCGACCACGGTAATCGCAAAGGCTAGTATCGTATCTCAAACAAAAGTAATTGAAAGGTCTAGGTCATTTGGGGTAATTAGGCCTAACAAACAAAAAATTGCCTCTTCATTTGTTGGAGCAGGTTTGCTCATCGCAGCTTTGATTGCTTTTTTGAGGTCATTTTTATTTCACAAAATTGAGAGTGTAAGAGAATTGTCGAAAGTAACGAAACTAAACGCTTTAGGTGGCGTGCCTTTAGTTGAAAAAATCAGTTTGCAAAAGGTTACAGATTTAAGTCCAAAATCTGGTATTTCTGAATCTTTTAGGGCCATTCGTACAAATCTTCAGTACTTAGGAAAAAATGGAAATGGCAGTAAGGAAGGAAAAGTAATTTTGATTACTTCTATCAATCCTTCTGAAGGGAAAACTTTTTGCTCCTCTAACTTAGCTTTAATCTTAGCTCGGGCCTCAAAAAAAGTTTTATTAATTGATTTTGACTTGCACAAACCGCGTATGCACAAGGCATTTGGTTTAACCAACGACAGAGGCGCTTCTACTTATTTGATTGGTAAGGATGAAATTGAAAACATCAAAATTCATTCGGAGCAAGAAAATCTTGACTTGATTTTATCGGGTCCGGTTCCGCCAAATGCATCAGAATTGGTTTTGAAGGATGAAACCCAAACCCTTATCGATCAACAAAGAAAATACTACGATTATATAATTATTGATACACCACCTTTAGGTTTAATTAGTGATGGAATGGCCCTGTTGGAAAAATCAGACATTGGTTTGTTTGTGATGAATACCAAATTTGCCAACAAAAGCGGCTTAAAATATTTAGAGGATATTATTGAAAAAACCGATTTAAAAAGTCATGCTGTCATCTTAAACGGTATCAAAATGAAACGTTGGAGATATTACTATGGCAAGTATGGTTATGGCTACGGCTACGG
>JABAYK010000120.1:0-343 GCA_018609045.1 Flavobacteriales bacterium | reverse complement strand
TTTTTTTCTTTTTTCAAATCAAGCAGATTCCTGCCTCCACTGCGTTTCGCAGGAATGACGAAACATTAAAACAAAACCGTCATTCCCAAGAGGAGGAACGACGAGTTGGGAATCTCAATAATTAAAAACTAATGTCAGTTCGAGTTTCTGTAGCGCAGCGAAAGAAGTATCGAGAACTATTCAAAAACCCAGAACCACTTTACTTCTCGATACATTCCCGTATGCTCGGGAACACTCGAAGTGACTTATGGTTATATTAAAAACCACTGTTAGTTTAGTTAAGAACTTTAGAGAGATCAATTTATTTACCCTAAATAAAGAATAAAACACAAATCTTTCTATG
>JABAYK010000096.1 GCA_018609045.1 Flavobacteriales bacterium | reverse complement strand
TCGATTTCGTCACCGTACGGTTCAAGTCAGCCTGCACATCCGAAGCGAGCATCGAACGAACAATTGAACCGGGCGTGGGAGAGAAAGTGGCATTCGATTCTGATCCGCTTGCTGAATTATTCAAATCCGCAAGCACTTCCGCACTGAGCATCGCCCGGGTAATCGCTCCAGGAGAAACCCCTTTCGCCAGTCTCGCCATCTTGGCCCATTCCGCGGCCAGTGCACGCGGAGTAGCACTGATCAACTGATCGGGAGCGAGGTGACGCAGACCGGTGCTGTCATTGGTGTCCAGATGAACCGTAAGGTAAAGTTCGTCCTGATCAAGAAATAACTTCGGGGGAAGTGGAGTCATTCCCTGCCCGCCCAGTAAAACCGAGTAGCGACCATTGCGTACAAACACCTGTATGCGTTGATTAGCATCCGCACCGTTTCGCCAATGGGTAGTACCATTACCATCATGGAGAGAAAAAGTGAATTCCGCATTGCCATGAAAATTTACTGTATTGATGGCAACTTTGCCGGAGGAGGGGACTGGGGTGGCCGACCTAAGAGAAAAACTTACTAGGCAAGACAACAATAAAATAAAAGAGGCGATTTTCATAATAGGTCATGCAACCATACCACTTCCACTCAGTCAAGTAATTGCAAAAGATAAGAATTCAGGAGACTAAGAAACGATTCCTATTTATATATTGTCCTATCATCAGTGAGGCCCCGCGGCTTAATCCATGAACTTCCACACCCTCTTGTACCTCTCGAATGATTACCTACTGCGAATTAAGTAAACTTAAAGAATCGAGATTCTATTGTCTTAATTGTTTTATTGTCAGGCAGGAAATTTTTCAGATAATTCTGAATTTGAGTGAGGCAGGGGGTGCGGTAAAGGAGTAAAACACCTTGGCTATTGTTGTTATCTTTTTATCAGTATTTAAATAATGATCCAACTCCCCTCGTTTAATATGGCTTTTATAATAGCCTCGTGGGTCTTTGCCTGTTGGTTACATCATCGTTAGGTATGATGCTATAAAAGGCCCGGACCTCTTCTTTTGGGGTCATCTCGGTGGATCCTTTTATAAGGGCCTTGTAATGTTCTTTGATCATCGATTCAGAATTACCGGACCACTCGGCCGTATGAAGGTAGTCGGATCCGGACGCCACTAACTGGTAGGAAATACCGGTATGGCGTAAACCATCCGGGATCCATTTCTTACGATCATCATCATTCGAGTAACTGGCCAGGTTGTCATCATATTGTTTGATGTTTTTGGCACCAACACGGTAACCAACTTTGGCCCGGACATATTCGGCCATGCCTCGCAAGGTGCCAAATGTGGTATTAATTACCGGGCCGGTAAAGTCTGCCTTCTCGGCCCAGGGACGAATCCATTCTATGCAATTGGGTGGCACTGATATCACCCGGCGAGTCGATGCCTTCCCTACGCCGTAGGTAATTGACAAGGATGCCTCACCATTGTTGTGCCATACAAAGTCGGACCATTGAAGGTCCGCTTTGTCTGGATCCATGTTAAGTAGTTCCTCGGGACGAAGGCCACAAAATATGGAGAGTGCAAAATAAGGGACCGTAATTTCCGGGTGGAAGTCCGGTACTATTTTGAAGACCGCCTTCACTTCGTCAAGAGTGAGGGCCTTTATCTCCGCTCTGTTTCTTCCTGGGGAATAAACAGTGGCGTCACATGGTGATGACTTGCAGTATTTATGATTTACGCACCAGGTGAAAAAGGACCGCAAATAGATGAGTTCTCCGGTCAATGTGGTTGGTGACCTATCCAGGCCGGCAAAAGGGCCGTAGGCGTCCTTGTCGGTGCTTATATAACTCTTTATCTCCTCGGGAGTGAAGTCATTTACTTTCTTGGTAGGAAAAAAGCGAAGCAACTTGGCCAGGCGTTGTTCATTTTTATTGATATGTGGTAAGGACCGTTTCCGGGCCTTGAGTTCCTGGATATATTTCTCCTTGGCCTCGCCAACGGTTAACTCGATGAGGTCCGCCGAATAATTCCTACTCGCCCAGTGTACCAGGTCAGTAAGTGAAAGGCCGGCCAGGTGGCTTTGAGACTCGAGGAAATGAAAAGCACCTACGGCCTCTTTCTCCTGGTCCTTACTCAAAAGGACCTCACGAATCTCGGCCCCGGCGGTGGCGTTGTCTACTTGTTGGATGATTCTTTCATACTCATCCATGGCCTCGGCCTCCGTCTTGAATTGTTTACGGACCAGTCCAATGACTGGTGCCGTTCCCTGGATCCGCCACTTGCCCGAGATAAGGCGAGGGCGAAGTTTAACCTTACACTTGTAAGACATCGAATTGGACCTTGATTCCTTTAAATTTTTAATTATGTTAGGATTCTTTATGGATTCTTTATTTTCAAATGCGAGTGCGCTTAAAAAGTTAAATTGTAACTTTTTATTACAACACGCACAATCAATTGTAAATATTTATTACAATACTTTGAAAATAATTACTTTCAATAAATCCGTAAAACCCTCAAAGCCTCTTATATTAAAGGCTTTAAGGCATTTTGTTGCTCGGTAGCTCAGTGGCAGAGCAGGTGACTGTTAATCACTTGGTCGCTGGTTC
>JABAYK010000082.1:441-2612 GCA_018609045.1 Flavobacteriales bacterium | reverse complement strand
CTTCTAAGGGTTAGATTAAGTTGAATGGAGTTTAATAGTACTCTTGGCTTCATTAAGAGGCAAATATAATTTAAGAATAGTTCAGGATTTTAATAGGAAGCAAAAAAAAACCTCAACATATGTTGAGGTTTTTTTAATTAATTAGTTTCATCTCCGCCACCATCAGATGGGAAAGAAATTTCATTTTCAAAGCCTGACATTAGCACAATGCAACCTTTCTCAACATCACCTGTCTCTTCAGCCGCTGGAATTAAATAATTAACATAAATGTTAGTTAGATTATATCCTTCTTCAGGTTCATAATTAAATTGCTTTTGAGAGCTGTTAGCAGTAAATAAAGGTTCATCCTTCTTTTTTCTCTCAGTTGAATGTTTGTCATAAATTTCGATGATAATATCATGGGGCAAACCTTCAGTGTTGAAAACAAACCTGTATTTAGAATCAAAAAATAACGGAATAGTTACCTCTTTAATTTGATTATAGCCCCTAAAAGTTATATCAGTAACTTTCATACTGCTATATCTGTATGGAACTAAGGCCTTCTTGCACTTCTCCTTTGAGTTTTCTTTATCACAATAATTAATAATCTCTCTAGTAGAGCTTTCATTAAAAAGTGAAAAACTCATTAGCGTAAGTAAACTTAAACCAATAAATATTTTTTTCATATTTCTCTTACAATTAAGATGGTTCTACAATTGAATTGCGCATTTTAACAACCCTATTGGCTATTTCTTTAAGCTTATCAATTCCAATTTCAACCTCTTTATAATTAATATTTTGTTTGCCCTTTATTTCCTCTAAGTTATTGAAATAATCTCTTAAACTAATTAATGATTTTTCAATTTCTTCAAGATTTCCAGATTTATTCTCTACTGAAGAAATGGCTTTAACAAGGTTGTCCAAAATAACCATTTGCTCAATTAATCTTCCAGTAATTTGAGTTTCTTCTTCGTTAGAAGTAGCTTTAACCCCAATATACATACCTTCAATCCAAGCACCTGCAAACATTATGTTGGCCATGCTTTGCATATTATTATCATCAATAAACATATCAATGTTTTCTTGAATTTGAACCATTACTTCAATCACAGAATCTTGGTTACCAAGGTTATTTTCGAACTTATTGAATAATGTTTCTGAATTAAAAATTGAAGACATTCCAATACCTTCTGCAAGTCCTCTTAGGGCTTTCATTTGGTTTAATGCTATTTGGTTTTGGCCATTTAATACGCAATAAGCGAGATCTGCGGAATAACCTCCAAAGTTTAATAGCATTGAGTTTTTGGTATCGTATTTTTCAACATTCAAAGGAGAATTTACAATTCCTTCATAATATTTTAAGCCTGACTTTTGAAAAACAGAACCAATTTGAAGAGCCGATGGAAGAAAGTATTGTGTTTGTTCACCTTCCTCTGAACTTTCTTCTTGTTCGGCTTCGGTGTACTCAAATTCCTCTGCTGAACTTTCCTCTTGCTTATTTTCTCCTCCTCTACAAGCTCCTAAAAATAGTAAAGAGCTAAGAGCAAATGGTAAAATGAATTTAATTTTTCTCATAAAAATGCTACTTAATAATTAAAATTTTGATCCTGAATAAAATAATACACAACCCTTGTCTGCGTTTCCAGATTTAGAGGCGGGAACTACATAATTAATATATATTCTGTTCTTTGCATCTCCCTTTTGTGGGTCAAAAATAAACTGATTATTTTCTGAGGTTGTTTCGTAAATCATTTTTCTATCAGGATTACCTTTAGGCTTATTAAAAATTTGAACTTTAATTTCTTGAGGAAGCCCCATAGTATTAAAAACAAACCTGTAATCTGCATCCATAAACAAAGGTACTTCTATTTCTTTTTCGAATGATGTGTTAGAAAAAGTGATTTTTGTTATTTTGAACGCATAATACTGATATGGTTTAAGGTCTTTTTTTGCATCTTTTTTTACATTTTCCCAATCGCATGCGTCAACAATTGTGCTTTGCCCAATGCTAACTGCAGGTAAAAAAAGAATTAAGCAGGCAATTAAATTTATACTTAGTTGTTTCATTTATTTCTAGGTTTATTCTTAATTAACTTTAACGATTTCTGATCTAATTTCACCAACTTTAGCTTTAATTGTATTTAAATGCTCGTCAGTAATTTTTGAAAGGTCATATTCAAAAGTTTCTAAAT
>JABAYK010000082.1:0-431 GCA_018609045.1 Flavobacteriales bacterium | reverse complement strand
AAGCTTTAAGGTCAACATATTTAGATCTAAATTTTTCTAACTCTTCAGACTGAGAAGGTTGTAACTCTAAACCTTTAATTAAATTTCCTAAAAGTGTCATTTGCTCTACTACTCTAGGTACGATTTCATCTCCACTTTCTAAATTTTTAGCATCTTGCAAACCAATATACATACCTTCAGCCCAAGCACCTGCAAAAATCATCATTGCCAAGTGTTCTTGATCACTTCTTTTTACATATAAATCTGTTTGTTCTTGTAAATCTGCCATGATATAAATGATAGAATCTCTATTACCGATGTTAGATTCGAACCTTTCAAAGATGGGGCCAGAATTAAAAATCGCTGCCATTCCAACGTCTTCAGA
Source organism: Flavobacteriales bacterium (assembly GCA_018609045.1). GTDB lineage: Bacteria > Bacteroidota > Bacteroidia > Flavobacteriales_G > Salibacteraceae > JAAZVO01. The sequence continues at coordinate 67 of JABAYK010000082.1, read as the reverse complement.
TATTTTCTTTACTGCTTTTAAGAATTCAATTGAAAGCTGAGATTGGTTATTTAATACGCAATAACAT
>JABAYK010000029.1:1503-18093 GCA_018609045.1 Flavobacteriales bacterium | reverse complement strand
AGGTATATTGGGAACACACCAATCAGAAAGATCTTGGTTGAAGGAAGTAGCATTCGAAAACATGCTATTCATGTCCGAAACACTTGAAACATCCCAACCTCCAATATCTTTATTGAATGAAGTTGCCTGAAAGAACATCTGAGCCATATCAGTGACGTTTGACACATCCCAGCCCCCAATATCTTGGTTGAAGGCACTAGCGCCCTGAAACATCAAAGTCATCTTGGTCGCATCTGACACATCCCAATTACTGATGTCTTGGTTGAAATTTATAGCATCTCTAAACATATAGCTCATATCAGTGACGTTTGACACATCCCAGCCCCCAATATCTTGATTGAATGAAGTTGCCTGAAAGAACATATGAGCCATATCAGTGACGTTTGACACATCCCAGCTCCCAATGTCTTGGTTGAAATTTATAGCGCTTCTAAACATTAAGCTCATATCAGTGACGTTTGACACATCCCAATTTCCTATATCATAATTGAAGGCTGAGGCTGAATTGAACATTTCAACCATGCTATTGACAGAAGAAACATCCCATCCCCCAATATTTTGATTGAAAGAGGATGCGTTTTGGAACATACCATACATACCAGTCACACTCGAAACATCCCAATTCCCAATGTCTTGATTGAAAGTGCTATTGCTAAAAAACATCAAGCTCATAGAGGTTACATTAGAAACGTCCCATGAACTGATGTCCTGATTGAAATTTGATTGAGATGCAAACCAATTCATATTGGTAACCAAGCTCACGCAAACTTTTGTAAAGTCACCGCCATTTAGGCGCATGGAGTCAAGCATGGCTCTGTTGGCAACTATAAACCATGTATTACCTGAGTCTAATGAGAAAGTATCTCCAACCGCATACTGCTTACATATAACGCAACCATTGGTATCTATATAAGCTGAATCAGGATTGTAATTGAAAATAGCTAAAGCTGAAGTGTCGGCTACACCACCCATAAAAATGTCATCCAAAAAAAAATCTCTCGTTTTTGAATTCATACTATTAAAATCATAAAAAATGATTAATTTCTTGTATGAAAAATTATAGTTTATTGCAGGACTATTTCCATATGGTAATTCAAAATCAAATACTAATGTATCCCAAGCATTTGTTTTGTTAGTTTTTACTGCAGTTTCAGTAAAAATATTTGGGTTGTTTTGATCTTCGGCTTTCAATAGTACTACAATACCTGTGTCTGGCGCATAAATTATGCATGAAATGGTAGATGATCCTTGAGAAAATGGAATAGGGTTGAGCAATCCAAAACTACCTAACATTGTTCCTTGATAGGGAAGACCGGTACTATCTCTAGTTGTTTGTAAAACACTATTTGATATATTTATGGGGTCTGTTACAATAAAAGAATTTGCTCCACCAAAGTCAGAAATATTATAATTTACTGTAGACGAATCATCCCAATTTATTGGGAGATCAATTTGGGCTTGCCCAAATGCTTGATTTCCAAAAAATATTGAGAGCACGAAAAAGAAATAGAGGAGTGTATTTTTTATTAGTGGCAAATAGCTTTGTTTTACAGCGGTTTTATTAATCTTCAAATCAAAAATCATACTTCACACAGAAGTCTTCAAAAATACGAAAATTTAATAAAATTATGTTAAAAACTTTTGACTAAAATCAGATTTCCAAATTAGTTTAAAGAAGCTTTCCAGTTATCGCCAATAGGCCATTTTACTTTTTGAGAAATTAGCTTTACGCCTTCAATTGCAACCGATACGCCAACAATGTCAACCCCAATGGCTGTGGTAATTCCGACCGCAGTAACAATAATAAAAGGACCACCTTCTTCAAATACTAGGGTAGAAGCATACCCTATAAAGGTACCCGCGGCGGTAATAACAACCCCACCAAGAAATAATCCTAACCCAGATGATTTCTTTTTCAACACCGGCAGAAACCCTCTTTTTATGAGTAAAACTTTGTTCAACTCAACAATGCTATCGCCTACAGCAAATTCAGGTGCTTTTATTTTGCTTAAAGCACCTTTAAGTTTTTCTCCATCTTTTGTTTTTACAATAATTTTTTCTCCTTCAAAAATTTTTACTTCCTTTTCTCCTTTGGTATTTTTTATTGAAATGTGTTTTCCGCTTTTTGATGGTTTTTTAGAGTTGCTATTGCTTTTTGCTGCACTTGGATTTTTTTGAGGAGTTGCTTTTCTTGTATCAGTAGGCATTTTAGGATTACCAAAAGGCTGATTTTCCATAGATTCTTTCAGCTTATTTTGCTGTTTAGATTGTTGCTCTCGAATGCTTTCAATAGGTTTTTCTTGCGAGAAACAAAATAGACTTAAAGTCATAAAAACAATAAAAAAGCTATACTTCATTAGGCGTAACCTTGTATTTTATAAATAACTAATCCCAATATTTCATGAAAAAAACTTTTCCATTTGTGCATGGTGTGCAAATTGGGAATAAATAAGTGATCAAAATAATATTTTCTTTCTCCAGCCAATCGGTCAACAGCAAAAGGAGTTACATCAATATTTAATTTGTTAAAACAAGCTTCGGCTCTTGGCATATGTATGGCTGAGGTGATTAACAGAATTGAGCCGTTAAAATTGTTTTCTTCTAAAATTTTTTTTGAGAATACTGCATTTTCATGGGTATTTTTAGATAATGAATCAACCCATAAATCTTTTTTCTTAATTCCAAAGTCTACTAAAAAGGGATACATGTAAACTCCTTCTTGGTCAACACCAACCATGCTTCCACTGCCACCAGAAATTAGAATTTTTGAGGCTTTGTTTTGCTGATATAAATTTATTCCATGTATTAATCTATCTGATGCTTCATGAAATTCAATCATATTTATGGATGGATCATAAGAAGAATATCCACCTAAAATTATTGCTAAATCAAATGTTTCTTTTTCCTCAATTTTGTATGCTTGGGTTTCCCAAAGCCTTGTTACTTCATCAAACAAAAAGCCATTGCCAAACACAAAAATGGCCAACAATGAATAAAGAATTAAGCGCTTCCCTTTTTTTGGAAATAAAAAAGAAAAAACCAAAAGGCCTATTATCCAAATTAATGGAGAAATTAAAAAACCTAAAATTTTTGAGAGATAAAAAAACATCTATTATTTGCTTACCACAAATTTGCCAAAAAGCGGCTCATTTTCGGTTTGCAAATAAAGTGAATAAACCCCATTTGGTAATTGGGAAATATCAATAGAATTTGGAGAGTTTGAATTGGTGTTTTGGTAAACGCGTCTTCCCTGTAAATCATAAATTGATATTTTATCAATTTTTTGAGAAGTATTTATTCTTATGAAATTACTTGCAGGGTTTGGGTAAATTGAAAGGCTTGTTTTTTCAATTGAAACTTTTTTGATGTCTTCAATACCTACAATTTCGTCGGTACTTTCTATAAAGTTGGTAAAAACCCCTCTTCCGTGAGTTGCTGCAGCCACAAAGCCATCTTCTGGTCTAACATCTATCATATCTACAACCACATTACCGATGGTGTTTGCCGCTTGCTGCACCCAAACTGTCGAATCACCTTCTAGCTTTTTGGTTGCAAAAAGGCCAACACTAGTTCCTATTAAATAAACCATTTCATTACCAACAGGTAAAAATGCAGCAGCCCTCACCGAAGGCCCATCACCCAATCCTTTTAAGGTTTCGGGGTATCCATCCGGCAATTCGGGTTCTAAATTTCCTGCTATTTTTTGCCAAGTTTCGCCGCCATCTTCGGTGTAATATAAGCTGTAAGCATTGTAATTTGAGTAAACTACAATGGCCTTATTGCCATCTTCTGGGTGCACGGCAATGTCACTAACAAAAGTTCCTGTACCAAGCTTTTGGGTTATTTTTTTGAAGTTGGCAGAATTTACATTAGCGCTATCCATTACATAAACTTCTCGGTTGGTAGTACCTACATAAAGCCTATGTTTTGGGTTTTTTCTTGATGCTTTTATGGCATGAACCCTATTGTTGCTATTGTTTGTTATAAGTTGTTCCCAGCCTGTATTTAATTTTGAATTTGTACTGTCTAAAATTATTGAGTCTAAATGTTGATGCCTGTAAACTGAAAAGTAGCTTGACATATACATAATATCATTATCAGCAGGATCGAGAATAAATGGGTTAACAAACAAGTATGGGCCACCACCATCTGGATCTATTCTTCTGTATGCTGTTCTGTTGCCATTTTGATCTAATGTCATTTTATAAGTTCTACCCAATTGAGAAGAAAAATAATAATCTTGGCCACCATTACCTATTGCTGAAAAAGAGCCATCACCACTTGATGGTATCGTCCATTCAAAAGTTGGATCATCATTATTTGTCCAAGCTGTTGAATTATCCTGCATTCCGCCTGCCACTTCTTGGCTTCCAATTGTATTGTGATCTATTGATAAATGGTAAAATTGAGTAGTGTAATAACCTCTGTTTATGTCTTCCCATTTTACGGTATCAGCCATAATATTCTTGGTTAAATAGCAACCTCCATCATTAGCTACAAAACAATAATTAGGATTTCCACCTAAAAAATTAATTACATGAAAATCAGGATGATTGTTTGGATATCGATACTCAAAGGTTGATGATTCCCAAGGTGTATATCCTCCAATATGGGTAATGTTATTTTCCGTTGTAAAGGCATCTGTAGAGCGATACATGTTTGTACCTGCTATAAAAACCACATTTGGGTCATCGGGCTTTACAGTAACAACCATATCATAACTTCCTTGGCTTTGAAACCTGTTTCTAAAATTATTCCCTGCCGGAATATTTTGACTTAAATCAACCCAAGTACCATTATTTGCTGCTCCATTTCCACTTTTAAAAGTGTAACGCCAAAGAGCATTTCTTTCAGAGTTTTTGTCATCTGGATTTGATCTTTTACCTCCATTTGCAACATTGGCTAAAAAATAAACTTTGTTGTCATTCAATGGGTCAGCTGCTGATACGATTCTGCTATAACTTGTAGAGAAATTTGAAGGTGTAATATTGGTCCAATTTACCCCATCTTCTGATCTGTAAATTCCACCAACAGAACCATCTGAACTAAAAGTAGCGTACTTTACTCCATTTGGTGTAATCATAATATCAGAATAAGTTGAAAGAAAGCCATTGGTTGTGCCAACTGCAATATTCCAAGTAAGTCCACCATCGTAGCTTCTCATTACCCTGCCTGTTGTAGCAGCATAAACAATATCTGCAGTATCAATGGAATGGTCAATAGTTATATTCCAAATAATATCCCAAGGTTCTTGTGAATGTGGCGAGTTACTTTGCGTTGAGGGTAAAGGAAACCAAGGTTTTCCGCCATCAGTAGATTTATAAACACCATCTCCAACATAATCTGCCGAAAATAATTTAGTGGCCGAGTTTCCAATACCTTCTCCCGAGCCATAATACCAAACATTTTCTTTTCCTTGTCTTTTGTCTTGTGTTAAACAAGTTACACTATGGTGATGATCGTTTGCGCTGGTTTTTATCCAGGTTTGACCCTGATTCTCGGTTCGCCACATGCCGCCAGAAACTCCACCTGCAAGTATGATATTGTCGTTTGTTACATCAACTGCCGCAGCCCTTGTTCTCCCGCCAACGTTGTAAGGCCCAATTTGTTTCCAGTCACTTGTTTTTTTTCTAAATATTTGATTGTCTGTAGGTAAGCTTTGAGCGAATTTTAATTCTCTGGCCCTTATGTTTGGTGGTATTTCGCCAGTTTGCGGATCGGCTAACCTGAGTAATTCCCATTCAGCCCTTTCACTAATAGACAAAGGAGTTTGTTTTAATTCCTCTTTTTGTTTTGGATTGCAGCCAAATAAAATTAACGAAACGATTAAAAGGGGTAAATATCTCATTAGAGGTGTTTTAATTAAACACCAAACAATAAAAATAACTTGATGTTCAAGTTGTAAATTTAACCTTACTTGGATTAATTACCGTTGAACGAGGAAAAATTATTTTGTGAATTATTGGTAGAGTTAGATTCTATTTTGGTAGAATTGCCAACTTCAGATTTAGAAGAATCTAACAAAAAGAAAAGCATAATGAGTAAAAAAGTAGCAATTAACCCAATCGAAGCCCAATTTGAAATTCTATCTCTAAAAGACATTTTATTTGCGGTTTAATTTTTTTAATCGATGGACGAATAATAATATTTTAAGTTGAAAATCGAATAGAGTTATTAAAAATAAATTTTATTGTGGGTAAAAAAATATCAGTATTATTTCTTTTCATTTCATTGCTTTTTTATCAATTTGAGGTGTTTTCTCAGGTAGTAGATATTGAATCTCAAAGGTTTTCTAAAAATGAAAAAGGTGTGTTTGGTAAATTCGAATTAAACGGAAGTTACACGCAGAACACACAAACTATTTGGCAATTGTCAAATCAAAGTAAAATTTTAATCGAAAACAAAACCAATAATTTTTTAATTTTTGGAGATTTTGGGTTGTTGAAAGGAGAAAATGAAGACCTCATCAACAGAGGTTTTGGGCATTTGCGTTTTAATCAAAATTTGGTTAAAAATGCAAGGTTAAAATGGGAGGTGTTTCAGCAAACTCAATACAACCGAATTCAGAAAATAAAACTTAGAAATTTAACGGGAACTGGCTTGAGGTTAAAACCTCTTAAAACTGATTCGATAGATTTTTATATCGGCCTCTCTATTATGTATGAATATGAAGAAATACAGGAGCAAACTACTCCAAACCGCGATGCAAGGTTTAGCTCTTACTATTCGCTTGATTTTCCAATTGGAAAATCTGTAACCCTCAATAATATCTTCTATTACCAACCTTTGGCCAATCAATTTTTAGATTTTAGAATATCCAACCAAACTGCTCTCAAAATTGCTTTCAATAAAAATTTAGGTTTTAAATTAACCTTTAATTATTTGGAAGATTCTAACCCACCCATTGGAATACCCAATAGAATAATTACCGTAGAGAATGGATTTTCTTTTTCATTTTAATCATTTGTGAGTTTTGTCATATCTAACCTCTTTTGCAAAAAGAGTGAGCCCGCCTTCCGGCATGACTAGAAATTTGTTTATTTAAATGCTTATTTTTTTTTGTCATCCTGAGCGCAGTCGAAGGACAGACAAAACAGAAAGTTTCCAAAATTAAAATTGATGAATCTTCGTCCGATAACTATCGGACAAAGCTCAATGTCAGACTTGGTTTTTTAATGAATTACCTTTCTCTAATCTCTAACCTCCGTCATCCTTTATCTATAATCTTTTATCCATTGTCTTTTCTCTTTCTCCCATCTCCAAACTCCTCATAATTAAATAAATTTGCAGACCCAAAAATGCGATAGCAATGAAAAATATTGATCCTTATAAACCCATCAATAAAGTAAGAATAGTAACTGCTGCTTCCTTATTTGATGGACACGATGCAGCCATCAATATCATGCGCCGAATTATTCAATCAACAGGGGTTGAGGTAATTCATTTAGGACACGATAGAAGTGTGGAAGAAGTTGTTGATTGTGCTATTCAAGAAGATGCTCAGGCCATAGCCATGACATCCTACCAAGGTGGACACATTGAGTATTTCAAATACATGTTCGATTTGCTAAAAGAAAAGGGTGCGCCTCACATCAAAATCTTTGGTGGAGGTGGAGGCACCATTCTACCAGAAGAAATTAAAGAGCTTCACGAATACGGCATCACAAGAATTTATCATCCAGATGATGGAAGATCAATGGGTTTGCAAGGCATGATAAATGACCTTGTTCAAAAAAGCGATTTCCCTGTTGGAGATAAGTTAAATGGTGGTTTAGAAAAACTAGATTTAAGTTCTCCTCACACTATTGCAAGGGTTATTTCTGCAGCAGAAAACTTCCCCGATGAGCACCAAGATTTATTACAAACCATTAGAGATAAAGCCAAAAATGGCAAAACCCCAGTGCTTGGAATTACAGGAACTGGAGGCTCAGGAAAATCCTCTTCTGTAGATGAATTGGTAAGAAGGTTTTTACTCGATTTTGAAGATAAAAAACTGGCGATAGTTTCTGTTGATCCATCTAAAAGAAAAACGGGTGGTGCTTTGTTAGGCGATAGAATCAGAATGAATTCCATTAGAAATAACAGGGTTTACATGCGTTCATTAGCTACGCGTCAATCAAACTTGGCATTGTCTAAACACGTTGATGATGCCTTGAGCATATTAAAAGTTTCGGGTTTTGATTTGATTATTCTTGAAACTTCAGGCATTGGCCAATCTGATACCGAAATTTTAGACCATAGCGATGTAAGCTTGTATGTTATGACACCTGAATATGGTGCTGCAACTCAGCTTGAGAAAATCGATATGTTAGATTTTGCTGACATTATTGCCTTAAACAAGTTTGATAAAAGAGGAGCTTTAGATGCTTTGCGCGATGTAAAAAAGCAATACAAACGCAACCATCAATTATGGGATGTTAACGATGATGATATTCCAGTTTTTGGAACTATCGCTTCACAGTTTAACGATCCGGGAACAAACTCTTTGTACAAAAAAATAATGGATGAATTGGTTCAAAAAACTGGAGCCGATTTAAAATCTACCTATTCAATTTCGAAGGAAATGAGTGAGAAGATTTTCATCATTCCACCAAAAAGAACTCGCTATTTATCTGAAATTGCAGAAAACAACAGAGCCTACGACAAATGGGTAAATGAGCAAGCTGCAGTTGCTGAAAAGCTTTATGGTTATCACAAATCAATTGTATCGTTAAAAGAATCTAACCTTGAAGGAAAAGAAAACCTAATTGAAGGTTTAACAAAAGCCTACAACCAAGCAGCTTTAGATTTAGACCCACACAACAAACAAGTTATTGACGGTTGGGCCGATAAAATGGCATTGTATTCGGCACCCGAATATGTGTTTAAAGTTCGCGATAAAGAAATAAAAATCAAAACCCATAGTGAGTCTTTGTCTCATTCACAAATTCCGAAAGTTTCGACCCCAAAATTTAGTTCTTGGGGCGATATGCTAAAATGGAGTTTGCAAGAAGGCTTGCCAGGCGAATTTCCTTATACTGCAGGTATTTATCCTTTTAAAAGAATAGGTGAAGACCCAACCAGAATGTTTGCTGGAGAGGGTGGACCAGAAAGAACAAACCGAAGGTTTCATTACTTGAGTTTAGGCATGCCCGCAGCAAGGCTTTCAACTGCTTTCGATTCGGTTACACTTTACGGAAACGATCCAGGCCACAGACCAGATATTTACGGAAAAATTGGAAATTCAGGTGTTTCGATTTGTTGTTTAGACGATGCTAAAAAATTGTACTCAGGTTTTGATTTGTCAAACCCTACAACTTCAGTATCAATGACAATTAATGGCCCTGCGCCAATGTTGTTAGGCTTTTTTATGAATGCCGCAATTGATCAACAATGCGAAATTTACATCAAAGAAAATGGCTTAGAAAAAGAAGTAAAACAAAAAATTGAAGCCAAATACAAGGCTTTGGGTATGCCTGTGCCAACTTACCAGGGTGATTTGCCAGAAGGTAACAATGGTTTAGGTTTGATGCTTTTGGGAGTTACAGGAGATGAGGTTTTACCATTCGATGTTTACCAAACTATTAAGGCAAAAACTTTAAGTCAGGTTAGGGGTACGGTGCAAGCCGATATTTTAAAAGAAGACCAAGCGCAAAACACTTGTATTTTCTCTACTGAATTTGCTCTAAGATTAATGGGAGATGTTCAGCAATATTTTATCAACCAAAACATTAGAAATTTCTATTCTGTATCCATATCGGGCTATCACATTGCTGAGGCAGGAGCCAATCCAATTACCCAATTGGCATTTACATTGGCCAATGGCTTTACTTACGTTGAATATTATTTGAGCAGGGGAATGGACATCGATAAATTCGGACCAAACCTTTCATTCTTTTTCTCAAACGGAATTGACCCAGAATATGCTGTTATTGGAAGAGTTGCCAGAAGAATTTGGGCAAAAGCTTTGAAGAACAAGTATGGCGCGAATCCAAGAGCTCAAATGTTGAAATACCATATTCAAACATCAGGTAGAAGCTTACATGCCCAAGAAATTGATTTTAACGATATTAGAACCACGCTTCAGGCGCTTTATGCCATTTATGATAACTGTAACTCGTTGCATACCAATGCTTATGATGAGGCAATTACAACACCAACCGAAGAGTCTGTAAGGAGAGCTGTAGCCATTCAGTTAATCATCAACAAAGAGTTAGGTTTAGCTAAAAATGAAAATCCGTTGCAAGGATCTTTTATTATTGAAGATTTAACCAATTTGGTTGAAGAAGCTGTTTTGTTAGAATTTGACAGGATTACTGAAAGAGGTGGCGTTTTAGGCTCTATGGAAACCATGTATCAACGTGGTAAAATACAAGACGAAAGTTTGTATTACGAAACTTTAAAGCACAATGGTGAGTTTCCAATTATTGGTGTAAATACCTATTTGAGCTCAAAAGGTTCTCCAACAGTTTTACCTAAGGAAGTTATTAGGGCAACTGAAGAAGAGAAACAGGTTCAAATAAAAACTGTTGAATCACTTATTTCTAGAAATAAAGAGATTGTTGAAGAACAATTAAAACAATTGCAAGAGGCCGCTATTAACAACGAAAACATTTTCGAAAAATTAATGGAAGCTTGTAAATATTGCTCATTAGGCTCAATTACCAATGCTTTGTTTGAAGTAGGAGGGCAGTACAGGAGGAATATGTAGGGCTTTCGCCTAATGAATAATTGAGAATTAATAATTATGAATTAGGTCAAATAAATAAGGTAATGGCTTAATTCGCTGTCAGGTCGAGTTTGCGAAGTATGAGCAATTATCGAGACCTATAAAACGCTTAATTCTTAACCACTAATTTTCCGAATCGAGTGCAGCAGCCATCGTCTGACTGAAACTGAATAAAGTAAATTCCGATTGGTAAAAACTCAGTTTCAATGGTGCAATGGTTACCTGTGGTTTTGCTGTGGTAAATTAATTTACCTTGAGCATTTAAAATAGAAATGGTTCCAGCATTTGGCAATCCCGTTACAAAAGCCAAACCCTTAGTAGGATTTGGGAAAACTACTAAATTGTTGTATTTAGGTTGTTTTTCTCCAACAAATAAGGGAGGGTTCATTTGCAATGTGCTTTTCGGATCAATAAAATCAATGTTCCCAAGGCTATCGCATTTGCCCAACCAAGCTGTTTCTTGCGTAAAATAACTTCCTAATTGAAAATGAAAACCACCGTCGTGTTTTGACCTAAAAAAGCCTCCAGGATGAATAAAACAAGTATCACATTGTATTGAGCCTTGTTGATTGAAAAATAAGCTAAATTTCTTTTTAGGCGTTAGTTTTTTATTTTGATAATCGATTTCAAATTTTACAACCTCTGTTTTCCAATTATTATTGGTGATGATTGAATCTTTAACTCTAAAAGAAACATATACGGTTTTCTTTTTCTCAGGCATAATGGCATCAATACTCCAAGTAGTAGGAAGCATAGGATGAGAAACCGTAGAAAAATAATAGAAGTTAGTATCTAAAATAATGGCCTCCTGTAGCGGAAAATAGCTAGAGTCATACCCTTGCAAATACAATAAATTTAATGAGTTTTTTGAGGTATGAATTTCAAAAAGGTTATGCTGGTTAAGGACTCGTTTTTTGATCGAACCATTTTTTCCAACTTTTACAAATTCATTCTTTATCAAGAGGTTATTGGGGTTTGCCTGCTTCAAAACAATTAAATGGAATAAAACAGAGTTTTTTGTTGTTCCTATGAATTTTGGCCAAATAAAATCGAATAAAGAATCTGGAATCCCAGTAATTTGACTTTTGTTTAGCTTCCAAGCTAGTGAGTCAGACCTGTGGTAATAGTTTAGCGAAAAAGCATTAGTATCTTCTTGAAAAGTAAAAAATGATGAGTCATTCAAACTAATTACATCGTTAGAATACTTGGTAGAGTCATAAAAAATATTGTTGGCTTTATTTACCTTGCTTGTAGATATGCAAGAATATGGCTCCCAAGTTCGTGAACTTTTGCCCGAAAAAAAGTCAGAACCATCCTTTAATTGTTTGTAAACTCTAAAAACTTCATAGTTAATTGGAGACCAATACTCATGAACTTTCTCGCCATATTTATTGTAAGAAACAAATTTATTGTGGTTGCTTATTCCAAATCCATCAATATAAACCAAATGCTTAAATCCGCTATCTACAGAATTGTAAACTCCGGGTCTAAAGCCAGCTCTCCAACCTGAGTAGGTGAAATTGTGCGGTTTCAAAAAAGTGCTTTGGGCAAAAATATTTTGAGTGCAAAAAATTATCAAAAGAATTTTTACATAGCGCATATCCAAATTTAAAACTTTAATAAAACCAAAAGCCCAATGTAAATCATTGGGCTTTTATTTTTATCGGTTTATTATTATTTGACGCTATTCCATTTGTTGTGAGGTAATTTGTCATGCGTGCAGCAATTGCGCCCATAGCATTTTCAAAACCCGAATAATCAAACTCAGGGTATTTCTTTTCATCTTTAAAAATAAGGCCTTTGCCATAAAAAGCTCTAGCACCGCAATACATAAGCCCTCTGGTATAAATTAATCCTGTTTTGCCTTCTTCTCTTTGTATTGGGTTAGGTCCCCACATGTAACCTGTGATACTTCTAACTGCATAAATTTCTTTTTTCTGGTTCATTTTGTTCACTACCACATAAACCGCCAAAACAGCATCAACATCAAAAGTTTTAGGTAGCTCTAGGCCTAAATGTTCAGCTTGGTTTTTGTCATACAAACCAATTGCCGGTAAAGACATGGGTTTAGGATCTCCTTTATAACCCTTGGTATATGGAGCCTCATTTAAAAAGAATAATGATTTTAATTCAGTTCCAGTTGGTGTTACCCTAATTCTGTTTACACTAGCAGACATTGTACTTGTTGTGGTTTGAACTCATCCACCACCAAGAGGCATGGATGATTTAGAACTTACAGATGCTGATGCACCTGTAGTTTTTTGCTTTTTCAAAATACTATGCCTAATCATCATCGCGCTATAATAATCCTTTTTTTCTTGGGTATCTAGGTATTCATTTGGCATAAGTATTTCAATGCCATCTTTTTTAAAAGTCTCTTTTAAAGTTTCCATACCTTGTTCGTAAAATTTATCTGCAAAAACTTGAGCAAGCCCATCAGAAGTTCTCCAGGCTTTTGCTGTATTTATCATTTCATTTTCTTTGCTCATTCCGACATCTTCAATAAAAAAAGTAATTAATGCAACTTTTTTTACAGGTTTCTCTAGCAATTCAGGCCTTAGGCTGTAACCTGCGCCATTTTTTCCATTAATTTTTTCTTTTGGGAAATCATAGGTCATTTTTTTTAATGAGGTTTCTACGTCAGCATTAGCTTTTTGAAATGGAGTTTGGGCATTCATTCCGATGGAGAAACCCAAAAATAGCAGGGTAAATAATTTTGTTTTCATTTTGATTAAGGTTTGAAGTTTAATCAAAGATGATTTTTATAACATGCTTTTTTTTAGGGTATCTACCTTATATTGATAAGACATTCACCTTGTTTTTTGACAATAGCTCAAATAAAACAATTTGAAGAAGGCAACTTAAATAACTTGAATTTATTTGTGTTTTGGTTTAGTAACCAAAAGTTGAATAAAAGCTGCCACAGCAAGTAGTGAACATAACAAAAAGGCATAGATAAAATAACCTTGGTTGTTGTTGTAGATAAATCCTGAAATAAACGCACCTAAACCAACCCCAATTTCCAGGGCTATGTACATGGTGGCCATGGCGCGTCCCCTATGTTTTGGGTCTGCTAAATCAACTGTCCAAGCAAAAACTGTAGGAGAGTTTACACCTACTGAGATACCCAATACTATAGCTCCTGTAAAAAACCAAAAAGTAGTTTCAGAAAACGCCACTATTGCCATGCCCGTGGCTAAAATTAGGGTTCCAAAATACAAAAGGTTTCGTCTACCATAAATATCAGAAGCCCTTCCGGCAATTAACCTAATTCCAATAGATGAAACAAGCATAAATGAGAAGAATAAACCTCGGTTAGAAACCTCAAGAAAATCACTTTTATCAGGAACTAAAGTTAAAATTGAACCAAATGAAAAAGTGGTTAATAGCATAACTACAGAAGGCCCTAAAACAGTAGGGTCATAAACATCTGAAAAATTAATTTTAAAGGTTTTTGCCGAAAACTTCTCCTTTATTTCTAAAGTTTCTTTCATGCCTGCCAAAATCAAAATAGATAGGAGCGCAACAACAGATGAACTATAAAACATAATGTCTGTTCCGTATTCAGCAGCAATGTAACTTCCTAAAACGGGTCCACTAGCCATTCCTAAACTGCCAGATACGCCCAAAATTCCCAGAGCTTCACCTCTTTTTTTATCTGGTACTATATCAGCTAAGTAAGCTGTGGTGCCTGTAGGTTTAAATCCCGTAGAAAACCCATGTATTAATCGAAGTAAAAAGAATCCTAAAATGGAATTTAAAACAGGATATAAAACTCCTATAACTATACAAACCAAAACCCCAACAACCATTACAGGCATTCTACCTACAGTATCGGCCATTTTACCCGAAAATGGTCTAGATAAACCTGCAGTTACAGTAAATAAACTAATGATTAATCCTTTGTATTCTGCTCCTCCAAGTGAGGTTAAATAATTAGGTAATTCGGGTATTATCATGTTAAAGCTACCCATAAACAATACCGAGCTAAGGCAAAGCAGAAAAAATTGTAAGGTATAGATGGATTCTTTATTTTGCATGCGTTTGCAAATCAACAATAATTAAGCAACCATTTGAACTCCCTAGTTGTTTTATTTTAAAATTTTATGATGAAGAACCTCCTTTTACTCTTTGCATTTTTTCCCTTATTTTCAACTGGCCAAGAATCTGATAAATTTAACTTCCAAGAAACCAAAGAATTTTCGGTTCCCGAATTTGAAAATTCTTTTTACAAATGGAAAAAATCCACCGATTTCGAAAAACAAAAAGGCTGGAAATGGCAAGCTAGGTGGATAGAGGAAACTTCAAAAAACACCACTTTAGGAAATAAAGCGCCAAACGTAAATGAAGCTTTAAAAGCAATATCAAGTAACGAAAAAATATCTGCCGCGAGCGATCGATCTAGCTTGGCTAATTGGTCTCCCGCAGGGCCTATTAATCGCCCACCAAATGCAAGTGCTTATGGAAATCATGGAATGGGAAGAATAAATTGCATTGAGTTTCATCCAACAGATGCAAATATTTTTTGGGTTGGAGTAGCACAAGGTGGAGTTTGGAAAACTGAAAATGGAGGACAAACTTATTTTCCACTTTCTGATAATTTACCCATGCTTAGAATTAGCGATATTGAGGTAAATCCGAACAATACAGATGAAATTTACATTTGCGTGGGAGATTTTGCTTACATAGGAGTTGGCTTAGATTTAGATGATAGAAAACGCCATACGCATTATGGCTTAGGGGTTTACAAAACTACCGATGGAGGAAATTCTTGGCAACCCACGGGTTTAACCTATTCTCAAACCCAAAGAAATAATACTTTGATGAGGCGAACTTTTGTTAACCCAAACAACCCAAACGAAATTATTGCAGCAGGGGTTGAAGGAATTTTTAAATCAATTGACGGGGGAGATAATTTTAAGCAAATTTTGGATAGCATGATTTGGGATTTTGAAATGAATCCTGAAAATCCTAATGTTTTAATCGCTGCTGGCGGATGGGTGAAAAATACCAATACAGGCTCTGCATGCATTTTAAAATCAACAGATTTTGGAGATACTTGGAAATTAATACCAGCTCCATTTGCACCAAAAAATGAAGTGCAAAGGGTGGAAATTACCTATGCTTTAAGCGATACCAATTATTTATACGCTGTGGCTTGTGACCTTGATAGAGGTTTTAATGGTTTTTACCAAAGTTTAGATGCTGGTAAAACATGGCAAACCAAATTTGACAAATCAGACTCTACCAATATTTTGGCATGGAGCGATGGAGTAGATGAGGTAGGAGGACAAGGAGCTTATGATTTATGTATTGTGGTTGATCCGATAGATAAAAACAGGGTATTTGTAGGGGGAGTTAATATTTGGGGAACTGATGATGGAGGAAACTCATTCAACGGCGTTTCTTATTGGGTAAATTATTATGGACCAAGCACTCATGCAGACCAACATCAATTTAAGGTTAACCCTTTAGACAATAAGTTTTATTTGTGCAACGATGGCGGACTTTACAGAACAAATGATATACAGATAGGAGATTGGGCTCAAGCCAATTGGGGTTATGTTTGGCCAACTGTTTGGGAAGACATTTCAAGCGGAATGCAAATAACATCGTTTTATAGAATAGGTCTTAGCGAAGGAAATTCAGGAGATGTTATTGGCGGTGCACAAGACAACAGTACATTCTTAAAAAATGACAATTCTTGGGTAAATATTATTGGAGGTGATGGCATGGAAGCGATTTTGCATCCTAGTGATGAAGCCATTTTGTTTGGGTCTTCTCAGTATGGCAGAATTTACAGCAGTTTTGATACAGGAGCATCATATGATTATTATTTTACCTATGATATTTGGGCAAACGAAGAAGGAGCTTGGACCACG
>JABAYK010000029.1:0-1493 GCA_018609045.1 Flavobacteriales bacterium | reverse complement strand
GGTTAAACCCTAACGACGACAATCATTTAATTACAGGGCATGGCCAAGTTTACCAAACTAAAAACATTGGTGGGTTTTGGAGTCCGATTTCTAATTTTAATAATGTTCCAGAATTAGGACAACCGCAAGTTTCTTCAGCCCTAAAAGTAATACCCAATAATCCAGATATTATCTATGTAGCCAAAAGACTTTACCACAGTTTAGGCTTGCCTTCTCAAATGTTTTATACCAAAGATGGAGGCACCAATTGGAGCAATATTACTGCGGGTTTACCCGATTCTTTATTCTTTACTTCCATTGAGGCAAACCACAATAACCCAGATGAAGTTTGGGTAACTTGCGCAGGTTTTTCTAACAGTAATAAGGTTTATTATAGTGATGATGCTGGAACCACATGGAAAAACATTTCAATGAATTTACCTAACTTGCCTGCAAACACTGTAGTTTTAGATCAGAACACCAATAACCGAAATCTTTATTTAGGCTTAGACAAAGGCGTTTACTATACAAACGATACTTCTAGCAATTGGCATCTTTACACAGACTTTTTACCCAATGTAATTGTAAGCGAGTTAGAAATACACAACACAGATAAAAAGCTTTATGCCGCCACTTTTGGAAGAGGAATTTGGGAAGCTAATTTGTTAGATGATTTTGGAGGACCTCCAGTTTCAAATAGTCATGTTGAATATGAAAATAATATTGAAGTATTACCAAATCCCAATAAAGGAGTTTTTACCGTGAATATTTTAAATTTCGATAAAGAGGTTAATTACCAAATTATTGATGTTATGGGAAGCTTGGTTGACAAGGGAGTTTTTGTAAATGCCCAAAAACAATTTGATGTAAAATTAGTATCAGGCTTGTATTACTTAAAGTTGAATATTGGCAGAAAGCAAGTGGTAAAACCTTTTATGATAACTGAAGGTTTTTAGGAATTGTAAAGCAAAAGGTAGTTCCTTCATCTTCCATTGATTTTATTCTGATTTTTCCGTTGTGAGCATCAATTATTTTTTTAACAATTGAAAGTCCTAAACCAGTAGATCTTTCTCCTTAAGTTCCGCTTCTTCTTGCTCTTGAAAATGGTTCAAACAGGCTGCCAAGTAAATCTTTCGGAATTCCCATGCCCTCATCGGAAACTTCGAAACTTACAAAATCTTGGTTGTCTTTTACCTTAATTTTTATGATTTTGTCTCTGTCAGAAAACTTAATGGCATTTGAAATTAAATTGCTAAATACCCTAATCATCCTATCATTATCAATATTTAACCTTGGTATTGGTTTTACATCAAAATCGATAGATATGTTTTTTCTTTTGCCTTAAGTTTATTCATAAAAATTGAAGTTTTTATGATTTCGTTTACATCACAAGAAGAAAAATTTATCATTTGATTTGCCTTATTTTCTAATTGGGCGTATATGTTTAATTCTGAAATTATACTGTTGGCAGATTCTGCCGAAAGTTTAATTAATCCTAATAATTCATCTAACTC
>JABAYK010000045.1 GCA_018609045.1 Flavobacteriales bacterium | reverse complement strand
GTTAAACCATTTACACCTAAAGCGGTAGGAGGGAAACAAGAAGGGCAATTTGCTGAGCCCGAAAAGGCTACACCAGTAGAAGGTCCCTGCCCTGAGGAATATAGGGATGTACCCGAAACATCTTTTAATTCAAAAGAAACTTCACCATTATAAGAGCTTCCACCTAAGTAGTTAAGAATAATAGTGTCTCCTGTATTTACAGTTAACGGAAATGCCTGAAAGTTTCCTGGAGGATCCAATAATGTTAAAGTATCGATATTAGTGCCTGTTGTAACTTCAATTTGCCCGCCATTCCAGCCGTCTCCCCATGAGTCAGAAAGTTCAAGGGAATAATTACATTGGGCAGATGCTATCTGAGGTAGGGCCAAAATTAGCGCAATGAATAAGCCAAAAAAGGACTTATTATTTTCTTTCAATTTGTAAAAATTTGAAAGAATAATTTTAAAATAATTACTTTCCATAAAATAGATTTTGATTTAAATAAATAGGTCGCCTAAAGTGCACAATATTTTCGAATAAAAAACTATTTTTTTCCAAAGAATAATTTATTGAAAAACCCATATTCTTTTTTTGGAATAATTGTGTTTTCTGGTTCAAAATTTAATCTATTATTTGGGTTTGTATTCAACTTTTTGTAAAAGTTATCAATTAAGCTTGCCGCAAGCTCTAGTTGAGTTAGCGGGTCGCCTGAAGGATCCAAATTACTATTGAGTTGAATTGCTAATTCATCGTTTGGATACTGCAAATAATATTGATTGATAAATGATTGCAACCAAGCTTTTGTAAATAATTTTCCATCTTTTATTTGAAGGTCTTTGATTAAATAGTGTGATAAACTTCTAAAATAATCCAGGTTAATATTAATAAAAGCTTTGTTTTCTAGGCAATATTCGAAAAAACAAAAGTTAAAAGCATAGGGAATTGCGTGGTTGTACTTATCTGCAATAAATTGAACTTTTGAGGTGATTTTGGTAGTTTCATTTTGAAACTTATCTAAACAATAGTTGTAAAGCTCAAAGTCGAATTGGTTGTTTTCTTTTATTAAATTTTTAATTTCTTCTGAAACTTCATCAACCTTAGGCCTTTTGAATGTTATGCGTTTTACCTCTAATTTATTATTAAATGTTACTCCTGTATTCTCAGAGAAATAAGCCAATGATTTTCCAAACTCTTCAAATATTCCAGTATAGATCGGTAGTGCATCAGTAGCCTCTAACACCTTATCTAAATCACGCTCCGTAATTTTTATTGGCGAGTACATTTTATGCCCAAACAAAAATTTAATTACCCCATTTGATGTTTGAGAGTTTAAAATGTACTCTCTAAAATCTTTTGGCTTGTTTTTTAACAATGAAAAAAAATCTCGACGCTCTTTAATAAAAGAGTATTCAGAAATGGCCCTATCAATAGGGTTTCTAAGCATCATAAATATTTTAAAACTCTGGTATTTTTCAAAATTTCTTGGGTTAAAGATATCAGCGGAGTTTGAAACCATGGTTTTTGGATCGATATGTCTATAGAAAAAATCTGGCTTTGTTTGCCAATACGTGCCCTGCATAGCGGTATTTATAGTTGTACCTCCTGTTTTTGGAATATGAATAAATATGGCTTTGTTTTCATTAGTTTCCATTTCTTTTTGCTTTTGATACTTTTATCTCAAACTCTGTAAATAACCCATAAATTGAATAGAAACCTTTCCTAAATAAAAATCATGTGATATTAAGTGAGGCATGGAATAATCAATAATGCTCCTTTAGTAAATTAAATAACAAACCCTTTATCATCAAAAGAGAATGATTCATCTTTTAGATTACTAATATTTAAATTAGCCTTTACATAGTAAAAAAGTTCATAATCATATTTATTCAATTCAATAATTCTATTTTTTAGACTATCTGAGACTGCAAATTTGAGGTCTTTTGGGGTTTTCTTTCTAACTGTAATTTTATTTTTTAATTTAATACCTGTTTGTTTTTGAAAAAGACTCAAGAATCTAGAATACTCCTCAGTAATACCACAATAAATGGGTATGTTTTTAATTCCGTTAACAACCTTTTCAAATTCTGCTTGTGAAACTTGCTTTGGGTCAGCTATTTTTCTACCTAATAAAAATTTTGTTTGATAATTTTGAGTTTGAGGAAACTTTATATAATCGCTTATTGTTTTAGGAGTTGGATTAAGTTTAGAAATAATTGCAGCATTTTTATTTCCGTTTTTTCCGTTTAATAAATGATACTGAAAATTAAACTCGGAAATAATTCTTTCCACTGGATCTCTTAAAAGCATAAAAACTTTAGTTCCTTGCTCGAATTCGCCATTAAAAATACTTGGGTATTGAAACCGTCTTTCTTCATTGCTAAAATCTATATGTTTAATATAAACATTCCCAATCTGATCAATAATATGAGTTGGAATCAAACTATCGCTTTTACTTAACTTGATAGAGTCTTTTAACAACCCTACAAATGTAGAACCACCAGTTTTTGGGACATGTAAAAAAACTACCTTATTTTTTGATTTATTTGTTGCAGCTCTAAATAATCTAAATTTCATTTTACTGTTTTTTATCTAAGAGTTTCAACTACGATTCCTAAAACTTCATCACTAATATTAATCACTGTATGGCAATAGTTTTCAGGCACATAAACAATGTCCATATCTGTTTGATAACATTCAAAAAGTTCAACCTTTTTTGAAACCCTATTTAGTTCTTTTTTAAACCAATCTTTTGCGTGTGTTCCAGGTGGGTATTTTACATAGGCCTCTTTTAACAGTTTAAAACCAACAGAAGAAATATTTTGGTTTGCATCATGCATAATCCACCTCTTCTTTCCTTTTCTTAAAATATTGAATGCATCTCTATGCACGTGCGGAAGGGTGCCAGCCTCTTTAATGGAATGATAAAAAAAGAAACGGTGTATTTCCTTTTTAGAAAAATAAATATTTGGAAATTTTAACCCTTTTAAAAAAAATACTGATTTCATTGGGTCAAAATCTAAGGTAAGTGTGCTCTTGCCCTTATGATTGATGAAATAATCAGCCAAATTAGTTTTAAGCTTTGAGTGAGCTGGTCTTGAGTCACTTATTACTGTGCATTTATATTCACCATATTTATCAATAATATAATCTTTAGTCCAATTCTTAATCATAGGCCAACCATTAGCACCACCCTTTATTAATAAAGGAACTCTAGGGGAAAAATAATTTGACCTAAAAAAGTTTTTATCTATTTTGGAATAATCTATTTCATCTATTTTAGTAGTAGATGGAACTTTAGATGTGAAAATATTTTTAAAAAAACCCATTACTTAAAGTTTATCAGTTTTCTTTTTATGCTTTGAGGTATTGCATCTTTATGAACCATAATGTCTATGGTTTTTAGCAAAACATAAGACTCTGAAGCATACAAAAATCCTTTGGCATCGTTGGTTTCGCCCCAAGAGTTTTTTACGATATAGTATTTGTTTCCATTTTCGTCTTCACCCATTCCTGTTATATGCATACCATGGTCGTCTTGGGTATTGTAGTTGTCAAATTCTTGCTGACGGTACTCTTGTGTAATCACTTTATTTTGGATTGGTTTGCTTAACAATGAGTCTTTCGCAGCTTTTTCATCTTTGTTCCAATCGTTTTCGGGTACAATTGCAACTCCATGTTTCCAAGAAAAGCCGGTTTCGCTAACATCTGCACCCCAAGCAAACGAATAGCCATTTTTTAGGGCATTCTCCATAATTGCTTTTAAATCTGATAAGGGAACATTGTAAACTTCATCTAACATCCAGTTGTCTGGAATTTCAATAATAAATTTCTCGTAAAATGGGTGGTGAGAAAAAGAGCCTATTTCTACATAATCATCCCAATTGATGCCCAAATTATCGGCAAATTGTCTTGGAGTTTGGGTTTTGCCTTTGTATTCAAAATCTTCTTTCTTCTCGCCCAAGTAAGCATCTAAAACACCACCTACTGCACCCTTCCAAGCCGGAGATAATTGTCGATTTGGGTTATCTACCACCACATCTACCATGGCTTTTAACATGTCATCCATTTCTAAATGAATTGGCAATTCTTCTCCTTTAAGCAAACCAGGATAGACTTCTTCTGGCATTAGCCCATATTTTTTGGCTACATAAAAAACATCGTGAAAAGCACCACCTGGCCCAAAATTGTAATTGCCATGCATTCTTACATACATATCGGCTTTATCCAAATAAGTATTCCATACAATAAACATTTCCGAAAGGTCAACGGGCTCTTTGCCTAATCTTAACAACTCGCTTTCTAAATATGAGTTTGAAGAAAAGCTCCAACATGTGCTAGAAATATTTTGGTTTTCTACCTGTGGTTTTTCAACATCATGTATAATGGTTAATTCAAAACCTTTTTCGAACGTTTTTACTTTTTCTTGGGCTTTGGCTAAAGTGCAAAATAGAAAAACAGAGGCAATTAATAATTTTACTTTCATGAGGCTATTATGTTTTTTGATAAATTTCTTTTTTTCATTCGAGATTTTAAAAAGGCATTTGTAAAAATAGTTGCTAGAATTAAACCAGCCCCAAAATAAAATCCTGTGGTCATTTTTTCTTCCTCACCAAATATCAACAAGGCTAAAATAATGGCATAAATTGGCTCCATGTTTATGGATATTGTAACCGTAAATGGAGAAAGAACTTTTAAAACTTCTACACTTGCTACAAAGGCAAATGCTGTGCAAACCAAACCTAAAATTAGCAAGTAGATAATATTCATACTTGTTGGAATAGTTGTAAAAACTTGAAAGTTTGCAGTAACCAAAAAGTAAAATGTAATGGCAATAAAACCACCTAACATTTCGTAAAATGAAATAACACGGGGTTTGTCATTTCTAACAAAAACGCCATTTACGGTTCCAAAAAGGGCAGCTAAAAAGGCAGAAGTTATGGCCAATAAAATACCCAATTTGTAATTTGGCTCGAAATTGAAAATTAAACCTAACCCAACAATTACAGCTACACCCAACAAAACTTCGTACAAAACAATTTTTCGTTTGTAAAATAAAGGCTCTAAAAACGCCACAAAAAGTGTGGTTGAAGACAAACATGCCAATGCAATACTTACTGTAGATACCTTGATGGATTCGAAAAAGGTAATCCAATGAGCTGCAACTACAAAACCTACAATTACATAGATGATAACATTCTTTGTTTTTGGTTTTTGTAGCAAACCTGCTAAAAAAATATAAATGCCAATTCCTATTGAGGCAATTAACATTCTGTACCAAACCAGAGGTTGAGAAGGGAGTGAAATTAGTTTTCCTAAAATTCCGGTAAAGCCCCAAATAAGCACAATAAAATGCAGTAGAATATGGTGCCTGTATTGGTGTAGTAGATTTTTCAAGAAATTGCTTAATTAACTTTTTGTTCAACCTCAGCAACACCGCCAGAAACTATAAATTTCATAAAGTCGGCAGATTTTACATTTACTGGAGTAATATTTTCGGCTGGTACAATAAACAAGTTTCCCGAAAAGGCATAAGAATGAGGTAAATAAACAGCCACTTTTTCTCCCTCAATACCAAGTTTGTGTAATTCTTTGTTTGTAACAAAACCAGGTTTCTCCACTTGACTTTCGCGATTTAGCTTAACCAATACTGGCTTGTTAAACGATCTTTTTTTGCCTACAAAAGCACCTAGCAAATCTTTAAATGCAGTATAAATTGTTTTAATGAGGGGGGCTTGCTTTAACAATCCTTCTAAATATCTAGCAATAGGGTTTGCAATAATAGATTTAGCTAAAAAACCCAAAAAGGTAAGAGAGGTAAGTAAAATTAAAGCCCCAATACCAGGATATTCAAATGGCAACAGATTATCAATAAAAACAAAAAGCGAAAACAACACATAAAAAGTTGCGGCAAGCGGTACAACAACTAATAATCCTTGTAAAAAATAGGAAATTAAGGTTGTCATTATTTTTTGAAATGTTTTATTCATCACTTTGTTTCTAAAGTTTGGCGAAGCGTTTTAGGCAAAGATTCCACAATTAAATCGTAAGAATGGTCAATTAATTCGAGGGGTAATTTTTGGGGTAAATCTCGGTTTACAAATACGGTATTCCAATGTATTTTACTCATGTGGTAACCAGGTTCAATGGCTTGGTACATTTCTCTAAGCTCTATTGCTCTTTCGGGATTACATTTTGCATTTAACCTATCAAAGTTCTCGATATTGGCGAGCACAAACATTTTATTTAAAACTTTAAACACCAAAACTTTATCATCAAATGGAAAATGCTCGGTTACGCCCTTTTTGGCCAAGCAATAATTTCTTAAATCTTCAATATTCATATTTATTGAATTTCAAATAAAACTGGTCTGCTTGGTGAAGCATCATTTTCTAAAGGAGCGAATTGAAGGTTTAGCAAATACCTTCCATCAAAAACATTATTTGGAACAAAAATTAACTCTGTAATGGTACAATTAAACCGAATATTTCCTTTGGTATTCCAAAAGGTATGGTGAGATGCAAGGGCGCCGCCATCTATTTCTTTGTCAACCGAAGGCATGTCAATTAAAAAATGTTCAATGCCAAAATCAACCAAAAACTGCATGGCATCTTGTGCGATATAAGGTGGATTTGTAGAAGAGTAGTTATTTTTTAATTTCTCTAGTTGGTTTGGAAGTGTTCTTACAATTAGAGCCTTGGTGAATCTGTTCAACCTTATTTGTTTTACTTGGCTCAATGTAATTACCGAGTCTTCGCCAACTGTTTCTGGCGCAACAGAAACCAATTGGGCCGCAAAAAAGAACTGCTTAACTTTTTGGTTTACCGAATGTATTTCTTTGGTTATATGCCCTACACACTCTGTATGGGTGCCGTGACCGTGAGGATTAAAAGTTACATCCCTAAAATTTACACTTCCACCAAGTGCAACCGCTCCAACAAAACCATCTCCTTCAACTGGTTTAAAAGTTGGTTCGTTTACATACCAAGCTTTAACCCATTTTTCTTTACTTCCAATAGGAATTGAAATATCAATAGGTTTCGAAAAATCAACTTTACAATTTTCTCCAAAAAGTTCGATGCTTGCTTGCATAAAGCAAATTTATTATTTTATAGCAGGTTTAAACCTGAAATAAAGAGGAAGCAATGCCATCTGCCAAAAACCAATATTTTTTTTGCAGAACATAGGAGGTTTCTGTTTCAGTAATTTTTTGTTGACTTAGGTATTTTTTCAATTCGTTTAGAAACTGCTTTTGTAAACCACTGCTAAATTTGGAAAGCTTTTTTTTGTCAATTCCCCAAATGGTTCGCAAGCCAATCATTATCAATTCGTTTAGCTTGTCTTTTTCAGTTAACTCTTCTTTCTGAAACATTGGTTTTTCATCATGAATAAGCTTGAGATATTGAACGTTATTGGCAATATTCCATTGGCGATTTTTGCCATTAAATGAATGTGCCGAAGGGCCAACTCCCAAGTAGGGTTCACTTTTCCAATAACTTGTATTGTGTTTGCTGAAAAAATTAGGTTTGCCAAAATTTGAAATTTCATAATGGGTTAAACCTTCTTTTTGCAAATAATCTATTATGGTTAAAAATTGTGTTTTAGCCAACTCCTCAGAGGGAGGATCAACCTTGCCTTTTTTGATAAAACTGCTTAACGCTGTTTTGGGCTCCACAGTTAAAGCATAGGCCGAAACATGCGGTATTTGGTAGCTAGAAATTTGCTTGAGGTTGAACTGCAGTTGCTCTTCTGTTAAATCTTTAAAGCCATAAATTAAATCTATTGACAAATTATTTATGCCAACACTTTTTGCGTTTTCAATAGCTAAAAAAGTTTGCTTTTCGGTATGGCTTCTATTAAAGAAATCTAAATGATTTTGGTGAAAAGATTGAATACCAATACTCAATCTATTGATGCCTGTTGCTTTTAACTCTTGCACTTTTTCTAGAGTTAAATCATCAGGGTTTGCCTCAAGTGTTATTTCAACTTCTTTTTCTAAAACAAAGTTTTGGCGAATAGTTTTTAGAATTTTCTCTAACTCTAAAGTTGATAATAAAGATGGTGTCCCGCCACCAAAATATATGGTTGAAACCTTACTTAAACCCAAGTATTCTTTTTGGATTATCAATTCTTGGGCAATAGAATTTACAACAGCTATTTTGTTTTTTAATAATGTACTGAAATGGAAGTCGCAATAATGGCAGGCTTTGCTGCAAAACGGAATATGAATATAAATTCCGGCCATTATTTGTTTAGTAAAATTCTAAAAGTGGTGCCCTCGCCTACTTTGGTTTCTCTTACGAAAATTTTACCGCTGTGGTAATCTTCAATAATTCTTTTCGAAAGTGATAAACCCAAACCCCAACCTCTTTTTTTGGTGGTAAACCCTGGCTCAAAAACAGTTTTCTTTTTTGAGGTTGAAATTCCTTTTCCTGTATCTGAAACATCAATAAAAATTTGGTTTCCCATTTCTCCAATATCTAAGGTTAAACTGCCAACGCCCTCCATAGCATCTATGGCATTTTTGCATAAATTTTCAATAACCCATTCGAACAATGGAATATTTACTTGCGCCAAAAACGTTTCTGTTTCAGCATAATTAACGGAGAATTTAATTTTTTGCGAGCTTCTAGATTTTATGTAGTTTATAGCATGTTGAATTACCTCCACCATATTGTGTGGGGTAAGCACAGGTGTTGAGCCAATTTTCGAAAACCTTTCGGTGATAGTACCTAATCTGTTGATGTCTTTTTCTAACTCTACCACCATAGCTTGGTCATTTCCTCTGGCTCTAATTAATTCTAACCATGCCATTAAGCTAGATAATGGAGTACCCAATTGATGGGCTGTTTCTTTTGCCATTCCTACCCAAACCTGGTTTTGTTCTGCTCTTCGAGATGAGCTAAATAGAAAATAAGCTATCAACATAAAAACTCCAATTACCCCAAATTGAATTAACGGGTAATATTTCAATTGGGTTAAAATCCAAGAATCTTGGTAAAAAATGTAGTTGAAGTGTCCTTCTTGAAGTTCAATTTTTATGGGTAGGTTTTCTGATTGCATTTTGGCAATTAACCCTGAAACATCTGGTTTTTGAACCAAACTTGAATCAATATTTCCAAAGGCTAAAATTTTACTTTTTGACGAATCGGTGTAAATTACAGGAACCGAAACTGCATTGCTTACTACCTCTGTAATAAAGCTTTGCTGTAAATCGGCAAACACTTTTTGTAATTCAGAAAATAGTTTAGAGTCTTTGTAATATACAAAGTCTTTTTGGTCTCCGTAATAGTTAATTTCTATAGGCTCATATTTAGAGGCCATTATTACCAATTGTCTGAGTAACGAATCTTGGCTTTGGGAAATAAGCGAATCTAAATTTCTGGAGGTTTTGATATTTTTTTCTTGGTCTGCAAGAATTACAGGTACTGTAGTGTTGCTGGTAACAACCTTGCTTAAAAAGGTGTAATCTGGATTAAAGTTTGGGTTAGGGTTTGTTAGCCTTTTGATGGCTTCAACATACAACTCAACTTTTTTGCGTTCTTCGGTTCTGAGTTTATCAAAAAGCTTGTCGGTATAATTTACCAAGTTGGCTTTTTTTTGAATTGCTCCTGCCCAAAGCTCAACCTTTTTCCGCTCTTCGTTAGAGATTTTATTTACAATAATACTCGAATACCAAAGCGAGCAAAGCACAATAAGAAGGGCAATTACAAAGAGAACCCTTTTCCAAATAATTTTTCGCTGGTATATATTCAAAGTAAAGGCTTAACGCTTTAAAAACTCATGAATTGTGTTGATGTACTCTTCTAGTCCCATGGCTGGAGGAATACCCATTTCACCGCTATGATTTGCTTCTGGAACCCTTACAAAATCGCCATAAACACCACTGTAATTCTTGAAGATAATTTCACCATTAGAAATTTTAAGGTAATCATCTTTCTCCCCATGAAACAGTAAAAATGACTGAGAAACATCTTTAATTTTATCGGCATTGTTAAATTTTAAATCAGCCATGTATCTACTGTCAAAGTTTATTAAGGTTGACTCTTGGCCAAGATTCTCAGCAGAAGCAAACGGTGCTTCTAAAATCAATTTTCGTGGTTTGAACTTATCAAAATAGGCAGCCATTTCTGTTGCTGGTGCGGTACCTAAACTATAACCATAAATAAAAACTCGGTTGTTGTTTGCACCGTTTTCTTTGAGCCATCGTAAGCATGTTCTAACATCTTCATACATTCCTTCTTCGGTTGGGTTTCCTTCAGATAAACCAAAACCTCTGTAATCCATTTCTAAAATTCCATATCGGTGCAAACCACCGCAATGGGCTAATAATTTTGCCCTTTGCCAATAAGCATCCATATGAAGACTTTGCCCATGACAGTAGACAATAATCGAATCGGTTTTAACGTCGGCTAAATTTCCCAAATAAATGGCCCTAATAAGATAAGGCTCGTCATCATTAGGTCCTTGAGAAGTTAAAGAAAGTTCATGAATCATTGAATCGGCAACATCGTACTTGCCTAAGGGCATTTCAAATTCAGGATCTTCATCCCAATCATCATAAAAATATGCTTCAATAGTGTTATCATTAACAAAGGCAATATCATCAAGCCTTGCGCAGGATACAACTAACAAAATACCTAAAATCCAGATAAATTTTCTCATTATTTAAATGTTTTAATAAGGTTAATATATAAACCTGTGGTTCCTTTACTTCCAAAAACACTTCTGTAAGGAACAAACAACAGTTCATTATCCGCACCTGGCGCTAAAAATTTTAACTCAGTTTGTAATTGCCAAGAGTTAAACTTGGTTACATGCCCTACTTGAGGGTTAAAAATAAATCGTTGAATTGTGCTTTCGCCATGAGCTCGAGTGGCCTCAGGCTCATACCAATTGGTGGCTCCACCATAGAAGTAATTATTTCTTTCTCCGTAATTCCAGTAAAAATTCACATCGGCTGCAGGCCAAACATTTCCTTTAACATCTGGTCTCTTAATGAAGTTAATGGCCGGGCTAATACTAATAGATGGAATATACTTATCCTGCTTAAAAACCTTAAAAGTTGCCCCTATATCGCCTTGAAAATTTCCAAAAAGTAAAGAAGTTGTATGCAAACCTCCGAAAACTGTTTTTGTTGAATCTATACCATAACCATAAGAAATTGAACTAAGAGGAGTTGGAATAATTAAACCTCCAAATTCAATTAACGGACCACCAACATCTAGCGCAACAGCATGCTGGCCCTTTTTTAAAGGCTCCACAAAACGCGATGGCGCGCAGGATGAAATAATTAGAAATAAAAAAATTAATTTTTTCATAAATTGGTTTTTAAAATTATCCGCATTCCTTCTCTCACAGAAAGCGGTTTAAAGTTATTTTTTTCGATAATGCTTTGCACCAACAAAGGGTTTGTTTTTGAGTATTCTCTCAAGGCCCAACCTATGGCTTTTTGAATAAAAAACTCGTTTGAGCTTGCATGGGTTAAACAATGATGAAATAAAATATCGGAATTGGTTTTTTGTTTGTATTTCAATTGGAATAAAATACCCATTCTGTTGATCCACATGTTTGGATGAAGATTCCACTTTGATGCAAACTCATTTATTCTTTCGGGGTTGTTCAACAAAATTGTTCCCGAAACTTTTGTTGAAATCAAATCTACTGTATCCCACCAAGATTTTGATTGAACTAATTCTTCAACTAAGATTAAATGTTGAGGTGATAATTTTTTTGAAACCTTATCTAGTAAATCTAATGCGAAATAGTGCATTTCTCTTTTGGGGTATTGCCAACATTCTATGGCAATTTGAGAAACGTTTTCAATTTTTGGGAGTTTAGATTTTTCTAAAAAAGGCTTTTGTAACTCTTTGCGTAAAGGAGATTTAATGCCGTAAAAATCAAATTGATTCTTCATGTAAGCTTTCATGCCTGCGGCGACAGCATCATCGGCATTTAACTTAAAAACATTGGCTATTTCTTTTACCAAATTATTCACAAAAATAAATATACGTTAAAAACCTTAGTTTAATTAGGGCAAGCATCGTAAAGGTAAAAGAGATAGTAAAATTAGATTTGGAGCTTAAACCTTTAATCTAAAAATATTCGTAATCCCCCTTAAATGGCTTTGAGGTTTAAAAGTTTTCCTTTTGGGCATTGCGTTGAGCCATCGGATTTTCCGGTGGCTTTTTTATACAGTCATGATGTCTTTTTCTTTAATCTCAATTAAAGCATCAACTTTTTGCGAAAAAGAATTGGTAAGAGTTTGTATTTCTTCTTCAGACCCTTTGGCAGTATCTTCTGGTAGTCCATCTTTTTGAAGCTTTTTGATTTCATCGTTGGCTTCTTTTCTAGCATTTCTAATACTCACCTTGGCATGTTCTCCTTCAACTTTGGCTTGCTTTAACAAGTCACGTCTTCTCTCTTCTGTTAAGGCTGGTACATTTATTAAAATAATTTCGCCATTATTTTGAGGATTCAAACCAAGGTTTGAGTTAATAATGGCTTTTTCTATAGGCTCAAGCATACTTTTTTCCCAAGGCTGAATTGTAATTGTTCTTGGATCGGGTGTGTTAATATTTGATACTTGGCTCAGTGGAGAACTTGAACCATAATAATCAACAAAAACTCTATCTACCATAGAAGGTGTTGCTTTTCCGGCTCTAATTTTTAGCAATTCATTTTCTAGGTGATTAATTGCTCCTTTCATGCCTTCTTTTGCAAGGTCAAATACCATTTCTAATTCCTCGTTCATGCCCGTAATTTTTTATTGTTACAAAAAAAAGAAAAATAATTGATGAAAATTAAATTTCTACCAATGTCCCAACTCTATCGCCACTAATAACCTTTTTCAGATTTCCTTTGGCATTCATGTCAAAAACAATAATTGGTAAGTTATTTTCATTGCAAAGAGTAAAGGCTGTCATATCCATTACGTTTAGCCCTTTCTCGTAAACTTCAGAAAAAGAAATGCTTTCATATTTTTCTGCTGTTTCGTCTTTTTCAGGGTCTGCAGTGTAAATTCCATCAACCCTAGTGCCTTTTAAAATAATATCCGCTTCAATTTCTATTGCCCTAAGTGAGGCAGCTGTATCTGTAGTAAAATATGGGTTACCTGTTCCGGCTCCAAAAATCACAACTCTTCCTTTTTCAAGATGCCTTACGGCTCTTCTTCTTATAAAAGGCTCAGAAATTTGCTCCATTTTTATGGCGCTCATTAATCTGGTATATAAACCTAAATTTTCAAGAGCCGATTGTAAAGCCATGCTGTTAATCATGGTGGCAAGCATGCCCATGTAATCTCCTTGCACTCTGTCTATCGATCCATCGGTTTGTTGAATTCCCCTAAAAATATTTCCACCACCAATAACAATTGCTAACTCAACTCCTGTTTCAAGGGCTGCTTTTATTTCTTTGGCGTATTGTGATAAAATATTATGGTCGATGCCGAAACTTTTATTACCCATTAAGGCTTCGCCACTTAATTTTAGAAGAACTCTTTTGTATTTCATGTAGGAAAATTTTGCGAAAATTAACACAAAAAAAAGAGAGAAGGAAACCTTCTCTCTTTAAATTATTTTGCGATTGAAATTCTTTTGAACTCCGTAACCGTAAGGTTTGGGTTGATGCTTTTGAGATAACCTGCAACCGACATTTTATTATCTTTAATAAAATCTTGAGTTAACAAGGTGTTTTCTTTCAAAAACTTAACCAATTTACCTTGGGCAATTTTATCTAAAATTTGTTCAGGCTTTCCTTCTTGTATAGCTTGCTCTCTTCCAATTTCAAGCTCTTTGGCTTTAATATCTTCAGCAACACCAGATTCGTCAACAGCAACTGGAGCCATAGCAGCAATTTGCATTGCAACGTCTCTTCCTGCTGTAGCAACACCTTCGCCTGCAACGCTTAAACCTACCAAAGAGGCAATGTTATTACCTGGGTGATTATAAGCAACTACGGCAGGTGCACTGATATAAGCATAATCAGAAACCTCAATTTTTTCACCAATTTTACCAATTTGGTCAGTAACGTGCTCAAGAATTGTTCTACCATCTTCTAAAGTTAAGGCATTAACCTCTTCTTTAGTTTTTGCTTTAGCAGCTAAAGCTGTATTAGCAATATTTGTAGTAAATGCTATAAAATCAGCATTGTTGGCCACAAAATCAGTTTCAGAGTTTAATACTAAAGTAACACCTTCAGTTGCATCTGCATTGGTAATTGCCATAACGTGGCCTTCAGCAGCATCTCTATCACCTCTTTTTTCAGCAATTTTTTGTCCTTTTTTTCTTAAGATTTCAATTGCTTTTTCAAAATCGCCTTCAGCTTCAACTAAGGCTTTTTTGCAATCCATCATGCCTAAGCCTGTTTGCTTTCTTAATTGATTTACTTCAGCAGCAGTTATTGTTGCCATTTTTATTTTCTTTTTTTGAATTAATTATTCAGTTACTGTTTTTTCTTCCGTGGCTTCAGCTACTTCCTCTTTTGAAGTTTCTTTAGAAGCTTCTTTTGCAGGTTTTTCAACCTTTTTATCTTTCATGCCTTGACGCTCTTTCAAACCATCTTTAATTGCATCGCAGATAAAAGTTAAAATTTTGTCAATAGAATCTGAAGCATCATCATTTGATGGAATAGCGAAATCAACTAGACGTGGGTCTGAGTTTGTATCTACCATAGCAAATGTTGGTATGTTAAGTTTTTTAGCTTCAGCCACCGCAATGTGTTCTTTATGTACATCAATAATAAAAAGAGCTGCAGGTAATCTTGTTAATTCAGAAATACTTCCTAAGTTTTTTTCTAACTTAACTCTTTGACGATCTAACAACAATCTTTCTTTTTTAGAGATATTGTTAGCTTCAGGATCGCTAAGCAATTTCTCGATGTTTTCCATCTTTTTAATTGCTTTTCTGATGGTAACAAAATTGGTAAGCATTCCACCTGTCCAGCGCTCGGTTACAAATGGCATTCCTGTTTCAGCTACTTTTCTAGTAACAATATCTCTTGCTTGTTTCTTGGTAGCAACAAAAAGAATTTTCTTTCCAGAGTGAGCAATTTGCTTGATAGCATTAGTTGCTTCTTCTAGCTTAGCAATTGTTTTGTGTAAATCGATAATGTGGATACCATTTCTCTCCATAAAAATGTACGGAGCCATAGCTGGATTCCACTTTCTTTTTAGGTGACCAAAATGAACACCTGCTTGCAATAGTTCCTCAAAATTTGCTTTTGACATGATAAAATTGAATTATATAATCTCGAAAACTGTCGAGAACAGTGTGTTTGCATTCCTAGGATCCCTAGCAAGGCGAGACAACCTCCTTACAGCAAACGCTGCATGGTAGGAAGTTTGGATACCAAACACGATGAATAAATTAACGTTTAGAGAATTGGAATTTCTTACGGGCTTTTTTCTGACCTGGTTTTTTACGCTCAACCATTCTTGGATCTCTAGTCATTAAGTCTTGTGCTTTTAACAAAGGCTTGTATTCTTCGTTAATTTTTACAAGAGCTCTAGCGATTGCCAAAGAAACAGCTTCACTTTGACCAGCAACACCGCCTCCATCTGCATTTACTTTAACATCATACATTCCGGTAGTTTCGGTAACAGCAAAAGGCTTAAGGGCTTTTTGTTGGTGCTCAGCTACTGGAAAATATTCAGCAATTGGCTTGTTATTTACAACAACAACGCCTTTTCCTTTTTGCATGTAAATTCTTGCAACAGAAGTTTTTCTTCTTCCTAGGGTATTAATAACCTCCATGTTTATTTTATTGAATTGATGTTAAGTACTTCAGGTTTTTGACCTTCGTGTGGATGTTCTGTACCAGCATAGATGTAAACATTTCTGTATACTTCTCTACCTAATTTGTTTTTAGGTAACATGCCTTTAATAGCTTTTTCTAAAATACGCTCTGGATGCTGAGCCATCATTCTAGCATAGCTTGTAGAACGCTGACCTCCAGGGTAATTAGTATGTCTTATATACTCTTTGGTATTTTCTTTATTACCTGTTACAGTAACTTTTTCTGCATTAATAATGATTACATTATCACCAGTATCAGCATGTGGTGTAAAAGAAGGCTTGTGTTTACCTCTTAATACCATTGCTACTCTAGCAGCTAATCTTCCTAATGTTTGACCTTCAGCATCAACCAATAACCATTTTTTGTTGGCGTTTTCTTTGTTTACTGAAACTGTTTTAAAACTTAGCGTATCCACGTATTTTAATATTTGGATGAAATAATTAAATAAATCCCCAAAAAAGGGGCTGCAAATGTAAAATTAATTTTTAATTACAACAAGGTTATTAACAATTTCAATTTCACATTTTTATTCACTGACAAAAATCCTTTATATTAAAGCATAAATTGAATAATAATATTTCAAAATAACAGAATATTAATTTCTCTTTATTATGCAAAAGAATAAGTCAAAAAATTTGAAATAAGGTATTTCAGCAACATCATTATTCAGTAAAAAAAATTTTTTGATTTTGTAAAACGAATGAATTAGTTGTTGGATATTTGCAGGTTAAAATATTCTCAATAACTCAAAAATGAAGATTTACACTTCTCTGAAGTTTTCGGTAATTGCTACCCTTTTATTAATTTCTCATAGTTTAATTTCACAAATCCCAGGTCAAATTTTTGATCCCTCCACAGGGATAGGTTCAAACTTAGTTTTAGACCCAAATAGCGATGGTTACATTACTAGCAGCGGTGGTCAGTTTACGGGTGCCACACCTGATGAAGGTGCCCAATTTGAGCAATCTGATTGGATAACGGTATTTCATTTGATGACAGAACCCAACAGCGATTTGCAAACAGGGTCTACTTGTGGTCCAACAGAAATTGTAGATAATCCAACTACAGGTCAGCACGCCGCATACTATAGGATTCATGATCCAAACTCAAATTTTGGTGATGGGGATGAGCAACTTGTTTTTAGGATTAGAATTGCAAATGAACCTGCTAATGCTGCTTATGGCTATAGTTTTCTTTTGGATACAGATTTAAAAATTGGAAGCACTGACCCAAATTCTAAGTCAGGCAATCCTGGTTTTGAAATCGAGGTGCTTTACGGGTCAGGAAACGCAGGTGGGACTATTGTTTCTAACGTAGATGGCGTATCTGCACCAAATCAGTTTATTTCATTAGCTTCTTATCCAGGATATGAGCGTCATCAAAGATCTTATGCACTAAACTCTAATTGTAATGGTGCTAATGACGACCCTGTTTTTATGGATTTTTACGTTGATTTCTCTGATATGGGGATAACCGTGAACACACCGTTAAGAATGGCTTTTGCTTCTGCAAGCTCATCAAGTTCAGCTTTGGGTGGATCTGCAAGTGATATTGGAGGCGTTGATGATGGTCAATATCCATCAGATGATGCAATGTTTGAAGCGGCTGTTTTAGCAAGCCCTTCGTTTAGTTTTGCAAACCCATCTACAACGCCTTCTGCTTCCATAACCATTCCTGATACCACTATCTGTTCAGGTTCTGCTGTAACCTTAAGCACCAACGCTTCGAATTTGGGTTATAAACGCACAAACCCATTTACAAATTTAAATGAGGTGTACAATATTCCTTCAGGGGTATATTGGTATTCGAATAGTACTGATACCTTTAAGATTCAGGTAGATTCTGATGAAGATGGAGGCGGTTGGGTAATGGCATTAAATTATGTGCATTTAGGTGGAACAAATCCTGCTTTGAATATTCTTACGGATAAAACGCCCCTTCTTAACTCAGAAGTTTTAGGAGGTGACGAATCTTCTAGTCCTACAAGTTGGGGGCATATTGGAAATGCATTGTTCACCAAATTAAATCCTGAAGAGGTTAGGTTTTATGGCATTACCTCTGGCCACAGCAGAGTAATGCACTTCAAATCTAATTCGAGCAGCATGCTCAGCTATTTTAAAACAGGAACCGGATCAATTAGCGGACTAAACAACAGTTCACAATATACGTTACTCAACGGTCATACTGCCTTTTTACCTGCATCATCTGCTTCTTATACATCTAACCAAGGTAATGAAGCAATGACTACTTATCCATTTTGGCTTGCCGGCACCTATCATTGGAGTGTAAAAGGTGGTGGTTTAAGATGGGAAGTGGATGATTACCCGAATAATTCTAGCCGCAGCACAGTTCATCAAATTTGGGTGCGGTCGTCTGTAAAGCCCAATTTGCCTGGAACCTCAAATTACAGCTACAATTGGTCTACTGGCGATACCACCCAATCAATACAGGTTAGTCCATCAGTAACAACTACTTATTATGTAACAGTAAGTAATGCTAACGGCTCTTCGGTTGATTCTGTTACGGTAACTATTAGCAATCC
>JABAYK010000169.1:16897-18343 GCA_018609045.1 Flavobacteriales bacterium | reverse complement strand
AAACAAGCTAGGTAAAGAGATTACCCCTATTTCTTATGAAGATATTAAACTTAATGAAAAGGGAGGTTTACTTGTTAAATTAAATAATAAATTCGGGATTATGAATAATTATGGGAATTTAGTACTACCAATTGAATTTGAATCCATATCTAAATATAATGGCAATTATGCTCAGGTAAAAAAGAATGGTTTTTATGGTCATATTAATTCTCAAGGTCACCTTTTATATGAAGCGAAATATGAGGAAGTTAATGATTTTAGGTTTGGTTTTGCTAAGGTAAAACTGAACAATAAATGGACTTTAATTAATCAAAATGGAAAACAAATGTTTGAGCCAATTTATGATGAGTTAACTTACAGCCGAGAAAGAGAAAAATTGATTGATGTCAAACTAAATGGAAAAAATGGGTTGGCAAAAACAACCGGTGAAATTATTATTCCTTGTAATTATGATCTAATTCATTTTGATGTGCAACAAAATTGTGTTGTAGTAGAAAATAAAACGAACGGATCCTCAAAAAAGGGATTATTCAATATTTCAACTGGAATGGAAATATTACCAATAAAATTCAATGAAATTGCTTTCGACGGAAACAGAATTAAGGCCTTAATCAACAAAAATTATCAAATCTATACTTTTGAAGGGGAATGCTTAAATTGTTATTAAATACCAAACAACTTCTGCATCATTCTGCCAAACCAGCTTTTGTTGTGTGCCCTTCTTTCTCTTTCTCTTCTTTCAATTTCAGCCACCATCATTGGGCTTACATTCTCTTTTGCTTTTAATTTCTCCTTTTTTACCTTGTGTTTCGGTTTGGCTTGTGGAGTATTTTTAATTTGTTTTAAATAATGTTCTTTTCTTTTTTCTGCCAATAGTTTTTCAGCCCTTGCTTGTTTTCTTTTTTTATCTTTTTCTTCACGCTTTTTGTTTTCCTCCATTCTTTTTTGGCATCGAGCAAAACGTTCTTCTTCCGTTAAAGTAATTCGCTTGTTTTTAATGTTCTTTTTGCGAGCAGGTTTATTGGTTTCTTCCTTTTCTTGCTCCTCAGGATTTTCACCATCAGTATCTTCTGCCTTTGGCTTTGGTTTTTCGGGTAATTCTATTTTGTGTAAAATCTTAGGACCTTCTAAAACAATTTTTTGTCTTTCAACCAACGGAGCATTTTCAATAACCTCTTTTGGTACTTCGCCAGTAATTTCTACAGGAGCTGATTTTACTACCTCTTCAACTTCTAATGGAGCGCTATTTTCTTCTGGTTCTTGAGATTCAACCTCAGAGGTAGGAGCAGGCTCATCAAGAGTTTCAACATTTAAAGTTTTCTCCTCCACTGCTTCAACAGTTTCATTTTCTGTAACTTCTTCTTTTTTGGGAGGATATGTTTTTTTTATTTCATCTTCCCATTCTTGCTCAATCTTCAAGTTTAAATTCATTTCTAAATCTAACCC
>JABAYK010000169.1:0-16887 GCA_018609045.1 Flavobacteriales bacterium | reverse complement strand
TTTTATTTAAAAAATCCAAAATTTCTCTTGGTTTTACTTCCACTTGTTTGGCTAATTGTCCTAATCTCATAATTTATCTAAAAACAATGCAAATCTAATTATTGTTATAATTTTTTGAGATTTAAAGTAACATTTGATAGGATAAAAAAAATATTGTTCGCTTAATATTCTTTATTCCATAAAATAGGGGTTACTTTTGCAAACTTTTAACCCTGCATGACATACAGTTCAATAGACATTCAAGAAAGAAATACTGGTAAAGATCTTTACGAATACCAGCATGATGCTATTGAACAAATTTTTGAGGAAATTGACAAACATCCAGACCACATCAATTTACTTTTTCAGCTTCCAACTGGAGGAGGAAAAACAGTTATTTTCTCAGAATTTGCCAGAAGGTACATTCAACATACCAAGAAAAAAGTACTAGTTTTAACCCACAGAATTGAGCTTTGCAGACAAACATCAGACATGTTAACAGAGTTTGGTGTTAAAAACATGATTATCAACAGCAAAGTAAAAGAGCTTCCCGAAGAAGAAGATCACGATTGTTATGTGGCCATGGTTGAAACCTTAAAAAATAGGTTTCGAGATGAAGTTATCGAAATCGAAAATTTAGGGTTGGTTATTATTGATGAAGCCCATTACAATGCTTTTAGAAAGCTTTTTTCTTATTTCGAAAACCAAATTATTTTAGGAGTTACAGCAACTCCGATGAGTTCTAACAATAAATACCCAATGAAAAATTACTACGATGAAGTAATTATTGGGCATTCTATAAAAGAACTTATTGAAAGACGATTTTTATCAAATGCCAATTTTTTCAATTACAATGTAAAATTAGGCGCCCTAAAAATAGGCAGCAATGGAGATTATACTGTTGAGTCATCAGAAAGACTTTACAGCAATGATATCATGCAAGAAAAACTCTTGTATGCATACCAAGAAAGATCTTTAGGACAAAAAACACTTATTTTTAACAATGGTATCAATACTTCATTAGAAGTAGAAAGTACCTTTTTAAAAGCGGGTTACCACATAAAACATCTCGACCATTCTTGCACCGAAGGAGAAAGAAGAGATATTTTAAAATGGTTTAAAAAAACACCAGACGCTATTTTAACCTCGGTAGGTATTTTAACTACTGGTTTTGATGAGCCGACCATTAGAACCATTATTATCAATAGAGCGACTAGAAGTTTAACACTTTACCATCAAATGATTGGAAGAGGCTCTAGGGTTTTAAAAGATAAAAAAGAGTTTAATGTAATCGATTTAGGAAACAACGCTTTAAGGTTTGGTCTTTGGCAAGATTGGATTGATTGGAGGGATATTTTCAAAAATCCTGAGATGTACATAGATAACATCAAAAGCGATGAGGATATTGAAAGAGACTTTGTTTATGAAATGCCAGGAGAATTAAAAAAACGATTCTCAAAAACAGAAGACTTAACTTTTGACGTAAGACAACTTCATGTTAACGCAATATCTGCAGGATTAAAATCAAAGCATGTAATTGACCTATCAATTGATAATCACGCACAAATGTGTGTAGACAATTGTGATGAAGAACTTGATATAGCTTATGAATTGGCTTTTTTATTACAAGATGATATTGATTATAGAATAAGGATTTACTCTTACTGCATTGCCAAAGGCACCGATAATTATTTACAATGGCTTAAAGAAGATTACCTCATTAAAATGAAAATTGCCATTCGTAAAAAGTTTTTAGAAATGTTACAGGCCTAAAATTTATGGTCTCCTTGGTAATAAGTAAAAGCCCAATTCCAAATTTTTTCTTGCAATTTATATACCCTCAAATTGGTGTAATTAATATGTGTACTTTTGCAGCTCATAATTAAAAACACTTTTTGAATACATTTAGCCAATTAGGCCTTTCTCCCAAAACAGTTGAAGTTCTAGAAAAAATAGGGTTTAAAAACCCAACTCCGGTACAAGAAAAAGCAATACCGCAATTATTAAGTCCAAAACCAATAGATTTTATAGGATTAGCTCAAACAGGCACAGGTAAAACTGCAGCCTTTGGTTTACCATTAATCGAGTTAATTGATCCCAATGATCCGTCAACACAGGCACTTATTATGGCCCCCACAAGAGAGTTGGGCCAACAAATTGCTCAGCAATTGGTAAGCTTTTCAGCAAATCACCCTATAAACATTGAAGTTGTATATGGTGGCGCCGCTATTTCTAACCAAATAAAAGCCTTACGAAGACCAACACAAATAGTGGTTGCTACTCCGGGTAGATTAATAGATTTAATAGGAAGAAAAGCCATTAAATTAGATAACGTTCAGTATGTTGTATTGGACGAAGCAGATGAAATGTTGAACATGGGTTTCAAAGAAGATATTGATAATATCTTGTCTTTTACCCCTGCAGACAGAGTTACTTGGTTGTTTTCAGCCACAATGCCTTCTGAAATAAGGAGAATTGTAAACAAGTACATGAATAACCCTGCCGAAGTTTCAATTGACAGGGAAGAAAAAACAAACAAGGATATTACCCACAAGTATATCATTACTAAAACATCGAACAAAATTGCCGCTTTGCGCAGATTTTTAGACATACAACCCGAAATGAGGGGAGTTATGTTTTGCCGTACCAAAAGAGAAACGCAAGAAATTGCAGATGATTTATCTTCTAATGGTTATGCGGTTGAAGCATTGCATGGAGATTTATCGCAACAACAACGCGATATGGTAATGAAGCGTTTCAAAACACGCTCAATGCAATTGCTTATTGCCACTGATGTTGCAGCTAGAGGAATTGACGTAAACGACTTAACACACGTAATTCATCATACTCTGCCAGACCAACTTGAAAGTTATACCCACAGAAGTGGAAGAACAGGTAGAGCAGGTAAAAAAGGAATTTCATTGGTTTTTATCAATCCAAGAGAATCTAGAAAAATTTCAGAATTAGAAAAAAGAATTAAAATATCATTTGAGCAAATTGAAATTCCAAACACCGATGAGTTGGTGCATAGCAGAATAAACAATTGGGCAAAATTGATAGTAAATACCAAAATTGATAAGGAATCCGAAGGTTTATTAAAAGAAGTTGAACCTCTTTTTGCAGATTTATCCAAAGAAGATTTGCTAAAAAGGTTAATTACCACACAATTAGATCACTTAAATATTCAAAATGGTGGAGATTTAAATGAAACAAAAGATTCTAGAGGTAAAAACGAAACAAGAGCTAGAAGAGGAGGAGGAAACGAAAATTCAGATATCAACAGATATTTTATCAATGTTGGTTCAATAGATGGTTTTACCAAAGGAGATTTAGTTCACTTTTTATCTGATATTTCAGATGTAGACCGAAAGTGTTTTAATAACATTTCTTTTCAAAAGAACTGTTCGTATTTTGATGTTGATAAAGGAAAAGATTCAAACTTGAGCAAAAAATTTGAAGGGATTGAAATTGATGGAAGAGAAATTCGTGTAAATAAAGATGATGATGGGGGAGCTCCAAGAAGGAAAAAACCAGAATCAGGTTATAACCGCGAAAAGAAAAAATTTGGCAAGCCATCTTCAAGCAAAGGAAGAAGCAAAAGATTTAGAAATTAACAACATAAAAAAAACGAATTAGTATTATTTGAATGGGAAAATCGCAAGAAACTTATAACAAAAAAGAAAAAGAGAAAAAAAGGTTAAAGAAGCGCCAAGATAAATTGGCTAAGAAAGAAGAAAGAAAAGCCAACTCAGATGGAGGTGGTTTAGAAAATATGATGGCTTACGTTGATGAAAACGGAATGATCGTAGACACACCGCCAGATCCAGCCAAAAAAACTAAAATAAAGGCTTCTAACATAGAGCTAGGAGTTCCTAAAAAAGAAGAATCTGATGAGCCAACCGAAAAACAAGGCAAAGTTGCTTTTTACAACGATAGCAAAGGTTATGGCTTTATCAATGATCTAAATTCTCAAGAAAAATACTTTTTTCATGTAAATGGTCTTATTGATGAGGTTACCGAAAACGACAAGGTGACTTTTGAAGTAGAAAGAGGCTTAAAAGGCATGAATGCTGTTAGGGTTAAAAAAGTTTAACTTCAACAATATTTTCATTTTTGAATTGGGTTTTAAATTTGATTTTTTTACAACATGAAATTTAGCCAATATTCATTCATTGAAGGTTTAAAAATAAACTTGGAAAAAATGGGCTTTGTAAGGCCTACAGATATCCAGTTTAAATCTATTCCTCCAATTTTAAAAGGAGAAGACGTATTAGCAATTGCTCAAACTGGAACAGGTAAAACTGCCGCTTTTGCAATTCCAATAATTAACTCATTGCATTTGCAAAAAAAAGACAAACGCCCAAATGGAATTAGGTGTTTGGTAATGGCTCCCACCCACGAGTTAGCATTGCAAATTCATACAGTATTTACACAACTTTGTAAACACACCAAAGTAGATGCTCTCTGTATTTATGGAGGTGTGGAGCAAGATCCTCAAATAAAACAATTGCAAAAAGGAGTTGATATTTTAATAGCAACACCCGGACGATTGTTTGATTTAGTTAGCCAAGGTGAAGTCAATTTATCTAAAGTTGAGATTTTGGTTTTAGACGAAGCTGACCACATGCTTGATTTAGGCTTTATTAACGACATTAAATCATTGATGAGGCATATTCCTAAAAAGAGGCAAACCCTATTCTTTTCAGCTACCATCAACGAAAAAATAAAAAAGTTAGCTTACTCTTTGGTTACTGATGCTATTAGAATTCAAATCGCACCAAAAGATCCTGTAGCCAAAAATATTGACCATGCTGTTGCCCATATAAAAATGGACGATAAAAGGTTTTTCTTGGCTGAATTTATTAGAAATAATGTAGAGAAAAAAACGCTTGTTTTTGTTAGAACAAAAGTTAGGGCTGAGCGAGTAAAAAAAGCGTTGCATCGCTTTGAAATTGAGTCTGATACAATACACAGCGATAAAGAGCAAACTGAGCGTGAAAACACCATGCAAAACTTTAGAGGTGATGAGCTAAAAGTTTTAATTGCTACTGATGTGAGTGCAAGAGGAATTGATATTCCGAATGTTGAATTTGTAATCAATTATGATTTACCCGAATCTTCTGAGCAGTATGTTCACCGAGTTGGAAGAACTGGCAGAGGAACAAAAAAAGGAATTGCAATTTCATTTTGTGGTGAAGATGAAAAGGATTTGTTAAAAGAAATTGAATCAAATTTAGGAAAGCCTATTTCTGTGATGGAAATTGCAAAATCTCAATATGATTTAACCGTAAAAACGGTTACCGAAAATCCTAACGATTGGCGAGCCTTAATGGATGAAGCCGAAGACCTGCTTCAACATCCTAAAAGAAGAAAACGAAAAAAATAAATTGGCCAACACAGTTTACTTGTTTACTGATGGCAGTGTAAACACTACAACAAAAATTGGAGTAGGAGGTTATCTAATTTGCTCTGAAATAAGCAATAACCTCCTAGAAAGTGATGTTGTTTTGAAAACATTCCAAAATACATCTTCAACCAAATTGGAGCTTCAAACATTTTTGTGGGCAATTAGGCAAGTAAACCATGAAAGAAAAAATGTAATTGCATTTTCAGATTCACAAAATTTAATTTCACTTATTGATAGGAAGGAGAAATTAATTAAA
Organism: Flavobacteriales bacterium; assembly: GCA_018609045.1. GTDB lineage: Bacteria > Bacteroidota > Bacteroidia > Flavobacteriales_G > Salibacteraceae > JAAZVO01. The sequence goes on along the minus strand of JABAYK010000169.1, from coordinate 11,245 downwards.
AACAATTTCAAATCATCTACCGGGAAATTACTCAATAATGCAGAACTATATCAAGAATTCTACAATATAACCAAAGGGTTAAATATTGAATTTGTAAAACTTAAAGGCCATAGCAAAATGGAATTTAAATCAGATTTCGACAAGGTTTTTAAATTAGTTGACAAAACAACTCGAAGGGCTTTAAGAACCTTGTAAATTAGGTTTTATAAAAATTTCTTTTCTTTGGGTTAAACTTAACCACAATTACAATGAATACAAAAGAAAAAGCACCAACTTGGTTTTGGATAGTTTCAGTTATTGCCCTAATTTGGAATTTAATGGGCTGCATGGTATTGATTTGTTTTTAATCTCAAATAACCGAGGTAACATCATCATTAAAACAGATGATGTAAATGAGGTTAGGGTATAGGCTAGAATTTCTATAAAAGTGGATAAAGATGAGTTTTTAGATTCTGCGTTAGCGGGAGTTGACATAGAATTAATAAAGTTTGGAAATACGATCGAACTAAACAACCCGTTGGCCATAATTTGCGATTGTAGTGTGCCTTCTAAAAGAAAGCAACGTAGACAAAAAACTGCCGATGGCAAAAAATACAAGATTGAAGATTTTACCATTAGTTATGATATTACCATACCCTTGAATTTAAACCTAGAAGTAGACAATAAATATGGGAATGTTTCAAATGAAGACCTTTACGCAACCCTTGACGCTAACTTATTTAAAGGAAAATTAAATGTGGGCAACATTGCTAAAGAGTTGAAGCTAAATTTAAAATACAGAGATGGGGTAATTCGTAACTTCTAAACAGGAAAGGTTGACCTTTTTTACGCCAATACAAAACTTGGTAACGCTAAGAATTTAGGAGTAAATGCAAAATACAGTAAGGTTGATATAGATTGCTTAGATAAATTAGAATTGATAGGCTTTAAATCTGATTTTGAAATTTTTGAAACTGTAGACCTTGTTTCAGGTGATATAAAATATGAAACTATAAATTTAAATAAAAATACTCAAGAATTTGAATTTGTGTTTATTAAATCAAATATGAATTGTGGTAATATTAATAAACTTATTGGGATGGTTCTTATTCAAATTTTAAAGGAAATAACATTACAGAGCTTGAAATTCCCAATGCATTTCAAAGTAACTTCAGCATGAATGAGGTTGGTGAAATTAAAGCCAGTGGAAAATATACTGATTTTGATATTGAAAAACTTACCAAAACCTTAGATATTATAGCTTTTCAAGGTAGTATTGCATTTAATGAAATTAGCAACGGATTTACCAAGGTAAATTGTGATACCAAATACACCAATTTAGATTTCAGCTTTAATCCAGAGAGCAAATACAATTTAAACCTCGAAACTATTATGGCTCATTAAATTATCCCGAAACCAATTTTGAAAAAAAGTATGAGTCTATAATTAACCAAACTACAAATTAAAGGTGTTTACAACAATGCTCAATTCGAAGAGGATGCCTTGGTTACAATCAATACTTTTCAGGGCCGAGTTAACCTAAAATAGTTTGTGCATTTTACATTTGGTTTTATATCTTGGTTGCTTCAAATTTTCCAATAATAATGAACAACCAAAATCAAATAAAATGTCCTAATTGTGGTACTTCTATTGATGTTCAAGATATTCTTGCGCATCAGTTAGAAGATGAAATAAAACAAAAATACCAAGTTCAATTAGCGAAAGAAAAAAACAAACATGCCGAAGAGCAAGCCAAATTAGAAGAAGCTAAACTAGCCTTCGAGCAAAAAAAGAAACAAGAAAACGAATTGTTTCAAGAAAGGTTAGAAAAACAGCTGAGAGAGGATAGAAAGGCTATTGAAGACAAAGTAAAACGAAGATTAACCGAAGAGCAGGAAGAACAGTTTAAATCGCTTCAGCAAGAGCTAAACGAAAAAAGCGAGCAAGTAAAAGAACTTAATCGCTCAAAGGCAGAAATTGAAAAGCTAAAAAGAGAAAAGGGCGAATTGAAAGAAGAGGCAGAAGCAGCAGCCCAAAAGAAATTGAATGAATTGTTGCTTGCAGAAAAAGACAAAATAAGAAGAACAGAAGAGGAGAAAAACGAGTTGCGTTTTAAAGAGTTGCAAAAGCAGTTAGAAGACCAAAAAAAGCTAACCGAAGAAATGAAACGCAAGCAGGAGCAAGGCTCCATGCAAATGCAGGGCGAAGTTCAAGAATTGGCTATCGAAGAATGGTTAAGCAATCATTTCCCTTTAGATACTATTGAAGAAATTAAAAAAGGAGCAAGGGGAGGAGATTGTATTCAGATTGTAAATACCCGAACACGCCAAAACTGCGGCAAGATTTATTACGAGAGTAAACGCACCAAAGACTTTCAACCAAGTTGGATAGAAAAGTTTAAAGCCGATATGCGAGACAAAGGCGCTGATATTGGGGTTTTGGTTACCGAAGCCATGCCAAGTGATTTTGACCGCATGGGAATGAAAGATGGCGTTTGGATTTGTACTTACGAAGAGTTTAAAGCTCTTTGTGCTGTATTGCGCGAAACAATCATCAAACTTAGTTCGGCCATAAGTTCGCAAGAAAACAAAGGCGATAAAATGAGCATGCTTTACGACTTTTTAACTAGCAACGAATTCAGAATGCAAATAGAAGCCATCGTTGAAGGATTCTCAGCCATGAAAACCGCTTTAGAAAGCGAAAAGAGGAGCATGCAACGCATTTGGAAAGAACGCGAAAAGCAAATAGACAAAGTAGTAACCAACACAATAGATATGTACGGCTCAATAAAGGGAATTGCCGGCAATGCCATTCAAAGTGTTAAGGCTTTAGAGTTGCCAGGAGATGACGAAGCGGATGAATTAAACTTGAATTAATTCTACTAAATAATTTTTGCCAAAAGTTTAGGATATCGGTAAAAATCAGAAAGCCACTCTTTATTCTTAAAATGTTTTTGATTTAGTCAAGCTCCAATTCCTTGTAATATTCCATAGAAAACAATTTTAAATTGATTTTAATGCAAACAGGGCAGCTCTTGAAAAACTCTATTTAACATAATATTAATTATCGGGTAATTGTAAGAATTTCCGTAATAGGAGCTTTTCGCCTGTATTTGGCATATTGTAAGTAATCGGCAAACTCGTTTGACAAATTACAATCCATCGCACAAAGCTGGCTCAAACAGCCACTGTCGGAAAATTTTACTTACTTACATTAAACCTGATAGCTTTCAGGTCAATTACTCTGTTGTCTTCAGAATTTATTTGTGATACCTTTTCTAGAAATAAATTAAATTTTGGATATTTAAAAAACAGTTTGTGCTGTTTTAAATTGAAAGGAAAATGAAAAGAACTTTCATAACCGCCATAAAAATTGGTAACAGACAAAACAAAATCTTCACTTAATGGCTTCACAATTATTTCTACCAGTAAATCTTCATCCTCATTTTCTGAAAAGCTAACCACATTAAACTGTGAGATTTGAAATCCTTCTTCATCGTCTTCATCAACTTCTTCTATGTTATCTAATATTAAGAGCACCATTTTTTGGCTTTTTGCATGGCACCTAAATCTGCCAATTCATTTGAAATTAGTTGTTTAGGTATGGTTTCACAGCGCCAAGTAATTCAAAATTTTAGCAACCAATAATCAATTTCGAAGTTGAATTTCTTTGAAGAAATTATCTCAATTAACCATTTTATTTCTGATTTTCAATAATTTAATTTCTTTAATATTGTTACAATTCAAAACCCAAAACAAATGAAAAATTTAAAATTACTGATCTTATTATTTACTGTTTCTTTAGCATTTTCATCTTGCAAAAAAGAAGGTTGTACAGACGTTATTGCTGATAATTACGATGAAGAAGCCAAAGAAGATGACGGAACTTGTGAATACAGCGGCTGCACCGATCCCGAAAGTTTAACTTACAATGCCCAAGCAACAATTGATAATGGCACTTGTGAGTATGCGGGTTGCATGGATCCAGATGCAAAGAATTATGATGCTACCGCAGTTGAATCCGACGGAAGTTGCATGTATGAAGGTTCAGTTGTTTTTTGGTGGACACAATCCACAGCAAGCAGCATGACGGCACAAAACTTAAATACTTTGGATTTTTATGTTGAAGATAGTTTGATTAAAAATGTATCTACAACCTTAAGTTGGGCCTCTGCTCCGGTTTGTACAGAAAGTAATGTAATGACCAAAACCAAAGGACTAGGAGCAGTAAAAACCAAATCCTTCACTTATAAATTTACAGATCCAAATAGTGGACAAAATATCTTTGAAGGAACTATAGATTTTAATGCTAATACCTGTGATGCAAAGGAGTTAACAAGGTAATTTTATTATTAAATAGAAACAAAAAGCCCCGCAATTGCGGGGCTTTTTTTGTGATTTAATTTATTAATGAGATTCTGCGTAAAACTTATAGAAATATGGAATGGTTTCAATTCCTTTTAAGTAATTGAAAACGCCATAATGCTCGTTTGGTGAGTGAATTGCGTCACTATCTAACCCAAACCCCATTAAAATAGATTTAGCCTTTAATTCTTGCTCAAATAAAGCTACAATTGGAATACTTCCTCCTGACCTAACCGGAATTGGCTTTTTGCCAAAAGTAGTTTCGTAAGCTTTGCTTGCTGCAACATAAGCAGGATTATCAGTATGGGTAACATAACCTAATCCACCATGGTGCGCTGTTACTTTTACTTTAACACTTTTTGGAGCAATTGAAATGAAATGTTTTTCGAACAATTCAGAAATTTCCTCAGGAGTTTGATGAGGAACTAAACGCATTGAAATTTTCGCATAAGCTTTAGATGCAATTACGGTTTTGGCGCCTTCGCCTGTGTACCCGCCCCAAATTCCGTTTACATCTAAAGTTGGTCTTATGGAGTTTCGTTCCATGGTAGAATAACCTGTTTCTCCGTGAACATCATCAATATCTAAAGCCTTTTTGTAATTCTCTAAACTAAAAGGCGCTTTGGCCATCTCAGCTCGGTCTTCTTTGCTTAAAACTTCAACATTATCGTAAAAACCTGGTATGGTTATTTTATTGTCTTCATCCTGCAGAGAAGCAATCATTTTAGTAAGAATGTTAATTGGATTGGCCACTGCCCCGCCATAAAGGCCTGAGTGTAAATCGCGATTTGGACCTGTAACTTCAACCTCCATATAAGCTAAGCCTCTTAACCCTGCAGTGATTGATGGCGTATCATTGGCCAACATGCCTGTGTCAGATATTAGAATTACATCACAGGCTAACTTTTCGTGATTTCGTTTTACATACCATTCTAAGTTTTTAGAGCCTACTTCTTCTTCACCTTCTATCATAAACTTAACGTTGCAGGGCAAAGAGTTTTCTTGCATCATCAATTCAAAGGCTTTAACATGCATGTACATTTGGCCTTTATCATCGCAAGCTCCGCGGGCAAATATGGCGCCTTGTGGATGGTTTGGGGTTTCTTTAATAACTGGCTCAAACGGACCTGAATCCCAAAGTTCAAAAGGGTCGGCAGGTTGAACATCGTAATGACCGTAAACCAAAACTGTAGGTTTGTTGGCATCTATAATTTTATCGGCATACACCACAGGATAACCTGGAGTTTGGCAAATTTCTACATTTTCGGCACCTGCTTCTTTAAGCCTTTTGGCTACTTCATCGGCTGTTTTAAGTACATCGTTTTTATAAGCTGGGTCTGCGCTAATTGATGGAATTCGCAACAAATCGAATAATTCATCTAAATAGCGTTGCTTATTTTCTTGAATTTTTTGCTTTAATTCACTCATGTTTAAAATTTTATGTTGAAGTTTATTATTTGAATTTTAATCCCAATATTCAAATTCAAATTTTAAGATTTGAATTTCCTTTAATGAATCTCTGTAATTATAGCTATTTTCTCTTCCAAAAAATTCAATCTTTTCCAACAAACCCTCATCAGTATATGAAAACTTCTTTAAACCTTTCAATGTAGGTTTGGCGTAATTGTAATCAAAAATCTTCTTTTCAATTAATTTGTTTTGGTTATCGTGAATATATTCAGTTTTAGATTTTATTTCTGCTTTACTTTTTAAATACCTTGTTTCGCATATTCTTTGATTTTTTTCATTGTAATCAATTATTAAACAATCTGTTAATTCTTTTTTACCCTTAAAAAAGTCAAACCAGTAATTGCCAATATAGTTTCCCTTTTCATCATAAGCACTCGAGTCTATGGTATACAACTCATTTGGGTACTTGTAGGTTTTCTCTAAAACTTTATTTCCAAATTCATCATACCACCTTAGGTGTTTTTTTCTGTTATTTTCCTCATAACAATCACCATTGATAAACTTAATGTTTTGGCTCTTTTCATCATAAAAAATGGAATCTAAAATACAAGGTTTTTCTTGGTTATAGGTTTGAGTTTTAACCACCAAAAGGCCTTTGTTGAAATAAGTATAATCAATTGTATTTGTGTAAATTAAATCATTATTTCTATGTTCAATTTCTGATTTTAATTTTCCATCTGGATAAAATGTTTTTTCAACAAAATTGTTAGAATCAATGGAGTTTTTTGGGGGTTTGTGAAATGAGGTGTCGAACTCACCATTTTGGGTAAAATGATATTCCCAATTTTTTAATATTTGATAGCTTTCACCAGAACTATCAAAATCCATTGGATCAAATTGTTGTGTTAAATAATCGGTAAAAAGAGTTACTTTTTTTAGTTTAAATTGTTTGGCTACTTCAGCTGTAAAAACCTCGTTGTAATATCCTGAATAATAAAGGGCATCAGGATATTGGCCAAATAAATTGGTGCAAGAAAAGGCTAGTAATAAAGTAATTAATGGTTTAATTTCCAAGAGTATATTCTGTTACATATACTGCTCCCACCATTTTTCACTTTTTTCTTCATCCATTTTAAAAAGTTCGCCAATTTCAGGAGTTAGTATTTCTAATTTATTTTCTTCTGCAGCTTTGCAAAACCTTTCAAAAGGATTTACCCAAGTATGCTGCGCCAAAGCAAATCCAGCCCAATGAACCGCAACTGCTTTTTTAACACCAGCATCTATAGCTGCTTGAACGGCTTCTTCGGGATACATGTGAATTAAATGCCAATTTGCATTGTACTGACCACATTCCATAAATCCAATGTCAAATGGACCGAGCTTCTCTCCTACTTCTTTAAAATGGTTGCCATAGCCACCATCGCCACTCCAATAAATACTTTCTTGTTCTGTTTTAAAAACCCATCCACCCCATAAAGATTTTGCTCTATCTGTTAATCCACGACCAGAGAAATGCCTGCTTGGGGTAAATGTAATTTCAATGTTTTCGAACTTGGCATTTTCCCACCAATCAAATTCTTGAATTTTATTTACATCCCATCCCCAATATTCTAGATGTCTACCTACACCAAGCGCCACAAAGCATTTTTTTACTTTATGCTGCAATCTGCTAATACTTGCTAAATCTAGGTGATCGTAATGATCATGAGTCATTAGCATGAGGTCAATTTCAGGAAAATCGCTAATTAAATCTAAAGACCTTTTAGAAAATCTTTTGGTTGAAAAAGGAGCAATTGGTGAAGCATTTGGACCTAGCATTGGATCCATTAAAATAGTAAGGCCATTTATTCTCATTAAAGCAACAGAGTGGCCGTACCAAATAAATTTGGCTCCATCACTTGATTCTAAAAATTTTTCTTTATCAAAAGGTAAAATAGGTAGATTTTTTTCCGGCTCTCTACCTGCTTTGTCAAACACTTGTCTGTAAAGCAATTTAGGCATGTTTAGGAAAGAAATATCCATTGTGGTTTCTTCCAAATTCATAAACTTCCCATCTTTCCAATTTGGTGACTTTTCGTATCTATCTTTCAGTTTCTTGGTTACTTTTCCTCCAAATTGTTTGCTCATAATTGTTTTTTTACCCTAATAAATTACTTCTCTTGCGAGGATGAAATAATATCTAATGGTTTAAAATTTATTTTAAATTTCTATACTTTACAATATTAATCATTGGTAATCCGATTTGGGTGGTGTTTCAAATTGATTTTGGAAAAATAAATTTCATAATCTTTATCAACCACATAAAATTATCCTACATAAATTGAAAAGATTTGGTGCGAGATTTAATTCCTCATAATGGAATTATGGCTCCTGGTAGATACATAAAGGCCTGTTTAAAGCCAAGTTTAATTAAATCTTTTTCTGTTTTACCTTTTACCCTAGCCCACATCATTCTGCTTCTTTCGGTTGAATCTATTTCTTCTCCCGATGTATAACTTCACCAATGTAAAGTTGATGTTAAAAAAAAGAGCCACAAAACTTATTTGCTAATTATCAATGATTGGGTAAACTCTTGTTTGTTTTGAATAACCTTAACAAAATAATTTCCGTTGGATAAATTCAAGTTAAGCTTTGTATTACCTAAGTTGTTCGATTTTGAATAAACCATTTTCCCTTTCACATCAAGAATTTCTAAGTTGTAAGGATTTTGGTTTTTGGTGAATTGAATGGTTAAATCTCCTTTGTTTGGATTTGGGAAAACAATAAAATTTCCATCAATTTTGTTTTCATTTTTTGTTGATAAAGCTACACTTCTAAGCAAAACTTCATAATCTTCTACTTCACCAAATTGGTTATCGCATGGCTCTGGAGACTGCCCCCAATAAGATAGCCTAACACGCATGGTTACAATTTCATTATACGCAACATCAGTTGGCACTTTAAAAGTTGCAGTGGTGTCTTTGCCTTGGTTTGGTGCAAACAACACTCTCTCGTTCTCATCAAAATCGGCATTGTTGTTAAAATCAACCCAAATGGCAAAATCATTTTCATCCCACCCTGTATTGGCAGCTACATAAATTGAGTAAACCGAATCTGCATAAAACTCAACTGTAGGATTAAAATATTTGCTATAACCATCATTTCCTGTAGCATTATTTAAATTTTCGATGGTTACATTTTCAATAAATAAGTTACCTGAAATATCATTACCCGTAGCAAAGCAGTTTTCGAATGGTTTTACCTCGTACATAAATTTGTAGGTTTCTGAAGTATCGTTTGAGTTACCTACTGCAAATACTTTAAAAAACAACTTGGTTCCTTCTGGAAAATCAGGCAATGCAGTTTCGGATTCCCAAAAGTTTCCATTTGTATTTTTCATGGAAATAACATTGCCAAATTCGGCTGTATCTTTAGACCATTCAAGATAAACTGAAGTTAAAGTATTTGAGTACAAAACCTCAGAAGTTACAAATTGCTCTACTCCAACCTTTGGATTATTATTGGATGGTGGAGAAGTAATTTTAGTATAAACAATTTTGGGGAAATCTTCACGACCTTTTAATGATGTTTCCCACAAACCACGCCCCCAAGTAGCACATCTTAGAGTATTACTTCCATTGATAATTTCAAGTTCTCTAGCATCCATGTTTGGCAGGTTATTACTATAAAGTTCCCAATTGGTTTCATTTAACTTTTTGGTATAAACTCCAATTTCTGCACCTACATAAATATTGGTTTCGGGTGTATGATCAATTACGATGGATGAAATGGGTAAACTCCCTAAATTGTAGGTAATGTTTGTCCAATTTTGGCCACCATCTGTTGTCATAAATATTTTTTCATTGTCGGCTTGGTATCTTCCATAAACTACAAAAATGTTTTTATCATCTTTAGGATTAAATGCAATATCTCTGATGCTGTGGCCTGGTAAATTGCTTTTAATATTAGTAAAAGTTTTACCACCATCAATAGATTTTGAAATGAATGAATTTTGAGCCACGACAATAATTTTAGAATTATTTTCTGCTATTGCAGCTACTTGAATATCGCCTGCAAAAGTTGCATAACCTAATGTTTTGTGTGTTGATGCAAAATCTTCAGAGAGATAAATAGAATCTCTAAAATCGTAAACATGCATGTGGTTATTTGGGTCAAAGGCTAAAGGTGCAACCCAATATGCACCATCGGTTCCTGCTGGAGAAGCTCCACTTTGCGTTAAGCCTCCATTTTTGGTTAACCTTCGGCTGCCATATTGAACACTTCCCATCATGTAATCATCGTTTAAAGGATGAATTATACCTTCCATGCCATCCGCCCCATAAAACTCTACCCAACCATTTTCAGTTAGAATACTCGTGCCATTATCTTGTGAACCAGAAATGTTTCTTTGGTGGTTTGACTGACTTGCACCCAAACAATAATTTTCTCTAGTTCCAACGCCTTCACTTAGTATTTGCCAAGTGTCACCATTATCGGTGCTTTTACACATAAAACCATCTGTGGCAACATAAAAAACACCATTTATACATTTAGCATTTCGTAAATCGGCATGAATATAATCGGTACTTGTTTTATAGCTAATGGCGTTTCCATTTCCACCACCATTTGTGTTTCCTAGTGACCATCTAGTTTTATCAGAAAAAGTTCTACCTCCATCTGCGCTTCCATCTAAATCTACATAACCATAAACCATAAAAGATGTATCTATATCACTCACAGCAAAACCATGGCAAGCTTCATCTGGATTAGATAAAAACTTAAAATTACTGCCTTTGTCATAACTCACCCAAATGCCATTGTTAGAGCCAAACCATATACAATCTTCGCATTGTGGACTTGTAACTAATTCAACTGTTTCGTTTCCGTTGTTGCCTAAAATGTTATTTGATAAAGTAAAAGTGTTTCCAAAATCGTGTGATATCAATAAAAAGTTAGAAGTGCTAGAGCCTGCTGTATTGTAGGTGTAAACAATGCTATCGTTGGTTGGGTGAAATGCAAGTTCTTTAAAATCATAACCAGGTTCAACTTGAACCCAAGAGTTTAAATTATTAGTTGATATGTACAAACCATTATTAGTACCAACAAATACCAAATCTTTAATTCTTGGATGATAAGCAATTTCTAAAATTTGGAAATTTGAACCTAATCCTCCGACACCTAAATTGGTAGGATTAAAATTGGTTTTTGTCCAAGTAAAACCTCCATCAATACTCATGTAAACCCCAAAAGAAGTATTGTTTCTTGCATTTTTTACATTGATTAAAATTGAATCTGAATTGGTTGGAGAAACAGTAAAAGTATTCACGCCTGTAGCCACCAACGTATCTGTGGTACAAATCCAGTTTTTACCTTCGTCAATACTTCTCCAAAAGCCCCCACTTCTTGAACCTAAATACAATAAATTGGAGTTAGTTGGGTCAACATAAATATCTTCAATTCTACCTAAGCCTGCACTGTAATGACCTGTAATACTGTCTATTGTATTTGGGCCA
>JABAYK010000155.1:6373-18346 GCA_018609045.1 Flavobacteriales bacterium | reverse complement strand
ATCTGCAGCTTTAATTATCTGCATTTTGTATAAATCATGAAAATATTGTCCAACCGATTGACCTATTAAATCATTTGTACTTTTAGCTAAAAATATTTCGATTGATTTATTATTTGCCCAAAGAATTTCTCCCTCAGGATTTATTATTACAATTCCTTCAAATAGTGAGTTTAGGGCCTTTGAAATTTCGGTTGAAAACTGATTGCTCATAAAGAACGAATTTAAATATTGTGAATTGATGAATTAACTTATGGAGTTCGAAATTTTTAAAAATCCAATCAATTTAGGATATTATGTTTTTTTAATAACCTATTATATTTTTATTTTTTCGCTTTGTATCAAAATCTTGTTGGAGCAAAAAGATCCTTCTAAAACCATTGGGTATATTTTGGTACTTCTTTTTATTCCTGTTTTTGGTCTTATTGTTTACCAATTATTTGGACAAAATCTTAGAAAAGAAAAATTATTTAACCGAAAAGCCTTCAGTGAAAACATCCAACTAAACCAAATAATAACCCAAAGCAATTTTGAGTTTCATAGAAATTTCGAAGATTTAAACCTTCATTTAGCGCATGGAAAAAAATTAGCCAACCTATTAAGAAATAACGACAAGGCCTTTTTAACCAAACATAATCAAGTTAAATTATTGGTAAATGGAGAAAATGCCTTCCCGGAAATGCTTGATGCGATAAAGATTGCGAAACATTTTATCCACTTAGAATATTATAGAATAGCAAATGATTTTACAGGGAACTTGTTTTTTGACGCATTGGCAGAAAAGGCTGAAGAAGGTGTAAAAATAAGATTGATTTATGATGATGTTGGCAGCATTGAAATCAACAAAAAATTGAATCAAAAATTAAGGAATCTTGGAATTGAATGTTGGCCATTTATGCCTGTTAGGTTTCCTAGGTTTACCTCCAGAATTAATTTTAGAGACCATAGAAAAATATTACTAATTGATGGCGAGGTTGCATTTATTGGCGGAATAAATATTAGAGATTCGTATGATAACTCTTTGCCAAATCTTATTTATTTGAAAGACTTAAACATAAAAATTGAAGGTGATGCTGTAAACAGTTTACAGCTGTTGTTTTTTTTAAACTGGTATTTTGTTTCGGATGAGCAACTTCCATTTAATACTCATTTTTTTAGGTCTAGCTTAATCAAAACCATTTGTCCAATTCAAATTGCCGCAAGTGGTCCAGACTCTGATTGGCCAAGTATTATGCAGAGCTACTTTGAAGGAATTAATGCTGCTAAAAAGAGCATTAAAGTTACTACTCCTTATTTTGTGCCCAATGAAAGTATTGTTACCGCATTGAGAACTTCAGCTTTAAGCGGCGTTTCTGTTGAGTTGATGATTCCAACCAACCCCGATTCAATAATTGCCAAAGCAGTTTCAATTTCTTATTTAGGTCAGCTTTTAGAAGCCGGCGTAAAAGTGTATATGTATAAGCGAGGAATGATTCACTCTAAATATATGGTAATTGACGGCACCTTTTGCTCGATAGGTTCTGCTAATTTAGATATAAGAAGTTTCGAGTACAATTTTGAAGTAAATGCAATAATTTACAACCAAGAAATTTCAACTGAATTAGAAAATGTATTTGAAAACGATAAAAAAGATTGTTTTGAAATTACCCTTGAACAATGGGAAAACAGGCCTATTTCGAAAAAGCTTACCCAAGCTTTTATGAGAATTGTGGCTCCACTTATTTAAACAACAACAATTAATTATTTTTTAAAACCATAGTTGCAGAAGCTTGCGCTTTTGGTAAAATTAATACTTCAGCTAGGTTTATGTGATCTTTTCTTGTTGCCATAAAATAGATTGTTTCTGCAACATCTTCAGCTTGTAAAGCAGAAAAACCTTGGTAAACTTTCCTGGCTTTTTCTGTATCTCCATTAAATCGAACATTTGAAAAGTTAGTTTCTACCAATCCCGGATTAATTGAGCTTACCTTTACTTCATAAGCATTTAAATCTTTTCTAAGACCTTCGGTAATTGCACGTACTGCATATTTAGATGCACAATAAACTCCACCATTAGGATAAACCTCATATCCTGCCAAAGAACCAACATTTATAATGTGCCCCTTTTTTAATTCCATCATTTTTGGCGTTAAGGCTTTTGTTACGTTCAGCAAACCTTTTACATTAATATCAATCATGTTATCCCAATCTTGCTCATTGCCTTCGGGAATTGATTCTAAGCCATAAGCATTTCCTGCGTTATTTACCAAAATATCAATCTCTGCAAATTCAAAGGGTAAATTTTGTAATGCTTTGTAAGTTTCTTCCCTGTTAGAAACATCAAACTTAAGAGCCAAAACATTGGAAGAATTATCTAACAATGAAGTTGCTTTGTCTAAGTTCTCCTGCTTGCGAGAAGTGATAATTATTTTGAAATTATTTTGAGCAAAAATTTTAGCAGTTGCAAGCCCAATGCCTGATGTAGCGCCTGTAATTAAAATAGTTTTCATGCAGTTAAAATAAAAAAAAAAGCCTCTCCGAAAAATCGAAGAGGCTTTTTTTATAAGTAAATAGAAGACCTTACTTCTTTTTGGCTTCTGCCTCTTTCTTCTCCATATCTTGCTTTAATTCACTTAACGCATCTAGGTCTCCAAGAGTAGTTTTCTCCATGTTACTGTTGATATTCTTAACGATTTTATTCGTTGCTTTTGCTCTAGTTTTGGCTTTTTTCTCTTCTTTAACCCCTTCAGCACGTTGCTCGTCTTCGTGGATTCTAGAGTGAGAAACGATGATTTTCTTACCATCTCTGTTGAACTCAAGAACTTTAAAATCTATAGTTTCATCAACTTTTACTTTACTTCCGTCTTCTTTAACTAAATGACGACCAGGAGCAAATCCTTCGATTCCGTAAGGTAAACCTACAACAGCACCTTTATCGGCCATTGATAATACAGTACCTTGGTGACTAGAACCTTCGGTAAATACCGACTCGAATACTTCCCATGGGTTTTCTTCAAGTTGTTTGTGGCCTAAACTTAGTCTTCTGTTGTCTTTATCAATTTCTAAAACTACAGCTTCTAAATCTTCTCCAACTTTTACAAATTCTGCTGGGTGGTTAATTTTCTTGCTCCAAGAAAGATCAGAAATATGAACCAATCCGTCGATACCTTCTTCTAATTCAATAAATACACCGAAGTTAGAGATATTGGTAACTTTTCCTTTGTGTTTAGATTCAATAGGATATTTAGCTTCGATGTTTTCCCATGGATCATCACTAAGTTTTCTTGGTGATAGAGACATTTTTCTTTCTTCTCTATCTAAAGTCATAATTACAGACTCTACTTCATCTCCAACACTAAAGAAATCTGAAGCAGTTCTTAAATGTTGAGACCAAGACATTTCACTTACGTGGATAAGTCCTTCAACACCTGGAGCAATTTCTACAAATGCACCGTAATCTGCTAATACAACAACTTTACCTTTTAAAGTATCACCAATTTTTAGCTCTTTGTCTAGGCTATCCCATGGATGCTCTTGTAATTGTTTCATACCCAATGCAATTCTTTTCTTTTGATCATCAAAATCAAGAATTACAACGTTTACTTTCTTATCTAATTCAACGATTTCTTCTGGGTGATTAACTCTACCCCAAGAAAGGTCGGTAATATGAATTAAACCATCAACTCCACCAAGATCAATAAATACTCCGTAAGATGTAATGTTTTTAACAACACCTTCAAGTACTTGACCTTTTTCAAGTTTTTGCATAATTTCAACTTTTTGCTCTTCAAGCTCAGCCTCGATTAATGCTTTGTGAGAAACTACTACGTTACGGAATTCTTTGTTGATTTTTACAACTTTAAACTCCATGTTGTTTCCAACATATTGATCGTAATCTCTAATTGGTTTAACGTCAATTTGAGAACCAGGTAAAAATGCTTCGATGCCAAATACATCTACAATTAAACCTCCTTTTGTTCTGCATTTAACAAAACCTTTAATTATTTCGCTAGTTTCCATAGCATCATTCACTCTATCCCAAGCTCTTAATGATCTTGCTTTTTTGTGAGATAGTTGAAGAATACCATTTCTATCTTCTGTACTTTCTACGTAAACTTCTACTTTTTCGCCAATGGCTAAATCTGGGTTATATCTAAACTCTGAAGTTGGAATAACGCCTTCTGATTTGTAGCCAATATTAACAACTACTTCTTTCTTGTTTTTTGCTACTACTGTACCGTCAATAACTTCGTGATCTGCAATTGAGGTTAAAGTTTCGTTGTAAACGTTTTCAAGATTTTCTTTTTCGTCTGCTTTGTAAACATCTTGTTTTTTACCAAAAGTTGACCAATCAAAATCTTCTAAAGGATTAATTTCTGCAGTAGTAAAGGTTTCAGCAGGCTGACCTTCTCTGTGATTTTTAACTCTAGGAGATTTAACTTCTTCAACCTCAGCAACTGGAGCTTCTGCAACTTCTTCTGAAGTTTCTGCAGCAGCTTCAACATCAACTTTTCCAGATTTTCTTACTCTAGGTTTGGCAGCTTTTTTCGGAGCAGCTTCCTCAGCTTTTTCTTCAACAGGAGTTTCTTCCGCTTTAACTTCCTCTTTTGCAGGAGCTTCAGCAACAACCTCTTCAGCCTTTGGAGCTTCTTCAGTTTTAGTTTCTTCTGTGTTTGGGGTTTCTGTTACCTCAGCTTTTGTTTCTGTAGCTTCGGCTTTTACCTCTTGGTTCTGTGTTTCTTCAGAGGCTTTTTTGTTTTCTTCTGACATGTAATCAAAATTGTATTTCATCCTAGAACAGCACGATGAAAGGTTATTTAACTTGGCTACGCTGTTTTTTAGCCCTTATTTTTTGGAGGTGCAAAAGTAGAAATAAAAAAAAGCTATCCAACTAAAAACCAATAATTTATTTTATCAAACCAAAATGACTTTGGTTGGTTATACTGTTTCATAAATTTGCACAAATATTTTCATGAAAAAATTTGAAATCCCTACGTTTTACAAAAGCTCTTTTATAACAGCAATTAAAGAGGCAAGAAAAATTACAGATCCTCGCAAAAAAGACTTTACCCCTACTTATTTAGATTTTGGAAATGTTGGTTTTTACTTGGCTAGGCATTTTGGTTTTTGTTATGGTGTAGAAAATGCCATTGAAATTTCACATAAAACAGTTGAGGATAATCCAGAAAAACGAATTTTCTTGTTGAGTCAAATGATTCATAACCCCCATGTAAACGATAACTTATTAAGTAAAGGCATCAAGTTTATTCAAGATACATCAGGAAATCAATTAATTGATTGGAATGAATTAAAAGCTGATGATATAGTAATTTTACCGGCATTTGGAACAACTTTAGAAATTGAGGAGAAACTTAAAAATATTGGAATCCAAATAGAAAAATACGATACTACTTGCCCTTTTGTAAAAAAGGTTTGGAACAGCAGTAAAAAATTAGGAGATTCTGATTATTCTATCATAATTCATGGAAAATTTAAACATGAAGAAACAAGGGCTACCTTTTCTCATAGTGGCGATAATGCCCCATCGGTAGTTATTTTAAATATGGAAGAAGCCGAGTTTATTGGAGATGTTATTTTAGGTAAAAGACCCGAAAATGATTTTTACGAAAAATTTGAAGGAAAATATACTGAAGGTTTTGTTTTAAAAAAGGATTTCGAAAGAATTGGTGTAGTTAACCAAACTACAATGTTGGCCTCAGAAACTCACGCTATTTCTATGTATTTTAGAAAAATAATGGTTGATAAATTTGGCGAGGAAAACATTAAAAATCATTTTGCCGATACAAGAGATACGCTTTGTTATGCCACCAACGATAACCAAGATGCAACATTAGGCTTGTTAAACATTGATGCCGATTTAGCTTTGGTAGTTGGAGGCTATAACAGCTCAAACACAAGTCATTTGGTAGAATTGTTAGAGGATAAATTCAAAACATTTTACATTTCTAGTGCAAATGAGTTTGATGAAAAAAGTATCAAGCATTACAATTACAAAACGAAAGAAATTGAATCTGATACTGAATTTTTGCCTCAAAAAGAGCAAGTAAAAATTATTTTAACCTCTGGCGCCTCTTGTCCTGATGCTATGGTTGATGAAGTGTTGGATAAAATTTTAGCATATTACCAACCTTCTAAATCTAAAGAAGAAGTTTTGATGGAAATTGAAAAGTTATAATTTACCTCTTTCCTCAACCCAAGACTTTAAAATTTCAAGTTGTTCATCTCTAGATAATTCTGAATTATCTAAAACCAAAGCATCTTCGGCTTTGAGCAGCGGACTTTCCTCTCTGGTTGAATCAATATAATCTCTTTCTTTAAGGTTTTGCAATACATTTTCGAATGTATCATCAATGCCTTTTTCTTTAAGTTCATCGAATCTTCGTTGAGCCCTTATTTCATCTTTGGCTGTCATAAAAACTTTAAGTTCGGCCTTAGGTAACACAACAGTCCCGATGTCTCTACCATCCATTACTACTCCACCTTTTGAGCCCATTTTTTGTTGAAGTTCCACCATTTTTTCCCTTACTTCTTTAACAGTAGCAATTGGGCTTACAAATGATGAAACCCTCATTGTTCTTATTGCTTCTTCAACATTTTGATTGTTTAAATAGGTGTTTACCTTTCCGTTTTCATCGGCTTTAAACTCAATATTTATTTCGGGTAATTTTTCAATTAAGGCATCTTTATCAAAATCATCTTTATTAATAACATTTTGATTTATAGCAAATAAGGTTACTGCCCTGTACATGGCACCTGTATCTAAATAGATGTAATTAAAATGTTTGGCGATTTGCTTTGCTAATGTGCTTTTTCCGCAAGAAGAATGTCCATCGATGGCAACAGATATTTTTTTCAATTTTAAATTTTGGTATTTAAAGAAAACATATGAAGGGCACCAGCTAGGTGGTAGCCTGTAATTCCATAATCTATGGTGAATTTATTGAAATTTATACCAGTACCAAATCCAAAGCCTGCTAATCCAGACCTCGTATTTAAAGCCATTTCTTGTCGTCTTTGGTGGTTGTATGAAAACCTCATTACAAAACTTTTAGAAGGAAAAAACTCAATTCCACCTGTAAAATGTCTCATCAACTTATCTAATGAAAACCATTGTTTTATTTCTTCTCCCGTAAATGGGTCTATTGTAATTTCATCGGGATTAGGATAAGTTAAATCCCAAGTTTGCAGGTTGTGAGCCAAAACAGAAACTCTAAATGGTGCTTTGGCTAATTGTTTCGACATTCCTAATTGTATTTCGAAAGGAAGCTTATCGTTTTGATCTGCTTGGTTTACCAATTGAAGTCCAACATTTTTAATGACCAGTCCTGCAGAAAAGTTATTTTCTGGTTTTGTGTAATATGCTCCAGCAGAAAGCCCCATTCCAAGATTAAATGATTGAGGATAAAAAGAAAAAAGAGCATTGTAAGAAACCCCAAAGGTTAAATGCTCTCTAAAATTAAATTTTCTATAAGCACCTAAAGCATAATCTCCAGCAGAAAACTCTCCTGTAATATTACCTGCTTCATCGGTCTCTAAAAACTTACCATAATTGAAATACTGCATAGAAAATGCTGTATTCTTTAACTTTTGGTGAGGATGAAAAAATACGGAACCACCATTTATATCTGCAATATAGTTGGCATAATTGAATGAAATATTTTGTTTTACAGAATCTAAAAGAGCCGGGTTGTCTGCAATTTGATTGATATTACCTGCATGTGAAATGAGTTGGCCTCCCATTGCCGCGCTTCTTGCATTATTGGCAATTTGCAAAAACGAATATGCTCTTTGTCCACCTTGTTGGGCAACCGAAATTTCTACAAAAAATAAAGTAATAAATACTAAAAAGAGATTCTTCATTTTACCGAACTACCTACGCACAAAAATGCGAATTATTGCTTGTTAATAATATTTTAAGCAATAATCAAAGGTGAATCAACTTTTTCGTCGAGCAAAGCATGTTGTAAAACCTCAATCATTTTATTGACATAATGGAATTTAAGACCTTTCAAATACTTTTCAGGGATTTCATTAATGTCTTTTTCGTTTTCGGTACAAAGAATAATTTCTTTTATTCCAGCTCTTTTGGCTGCTAAAATCTTCTCTTTAATTCCGCCAACTGGTAATACACTTCCTCTAAGGGTAATTTCACCTGTCATGGCTAAATTCTTTTTAACCTTACGTTGGGTAAAAGCCGATGCCAAAGAGGTTAGCATGGTAACACCTGCTGATGGCCCATCTTTTGGAGTTGCTCCCTCAGGTACGTGAATATGAACATTCCATTTATCAAAAACCTCTTGTTCTAAATTAAACTCCATAGAATGCGCTTTAAGGTATTCTAAGGCCAAAACAGCAGACTCCTTCATTACGTCTCCTAAATTTCCAGTAAGCGTTAATTTGCCCTTGCCTTTGGTCAAACTAGATTCAATAAATAAAATATCACCACCAACCGAAGTCCAAGCTAAGCCGGTTACTACTCCAGCTGCGCTATTGTCTTGATACTTGTCTTTTGAAATACCTCTACCTAAATATGTTTGTAAATCTTCAGCACTAATTGTTGGAGTTGATTCCTCTTCCATCGCTACTTTTTTAGCGATTTTTCTAACCAGAGTGGCAAGTTTTTTCTCCAAGTTTCTTACGCCACTTTCGGAAGTATATTCTTCAACTACTTTTTCAAGTACCTGCTTGCTGATTTTTATTTGGGTTGGATTTAGTCCATTTTCTTTGATTTGTCTAGGAAGTAAATGTCTTTTGGCTATTTCAACTTTCTCCTCAACTGTGTAACCAGAAACATTTATAATTTCCATTCTATCGCGCAAAGCAGGATGAATATTTGCCAAATTATTCGCTGTTGCAATAAACATAACCTTAGAAAGATCATAATCAATTTCTACAAAGTTGTCGTAGAATGATTCGTTTTGCTCAGGATCTAAAACTTCTAACAAGGCTGAAGAAGGATCCCCATGATAATCTGAGCCTACTTTATCGATTTCATCCAAAATAAAAACTGGATTAGATGTTTTGGCCTTTTTTAAACTTTGGATTATTCTACCTGGCATTGCACCAATGTAGGTTTTTCTATGACCTCTAATTTCGGCTTCGTCTCTCAATCCCCCTAAAGATGCTCTTACATATTTTCTTCCAACAGCTTCGGCAATAGATTTACCCAAAGATGTTTTTCCAACTCCCGGAGGGCCTTCTAAACAAATAATTGGTGATTTCATGTCACCTTTCAATTTAAAAACAGCCAAGTGTTCTAAAATTCTTTCTTTAACTTTTTCTAAACCGAAATGGTCTTTGTCTAAAACCTTTTGGGCTCTTTTTAAATCTAATTTATCTTTAGAATATTCGCCCCAAGGCAATTCAAGCAAAACCTGTAAGTAATTTAAATGGACAGAATATTCAACCCCAGATGGGTTCATTCTCTGAAGTTTGCTCAATTCCTTATCAAAGGTTTCTGCAACTTCTTTGGTCCATTTTTTACTTTTTGCAGTTTCCTGCATCTCTTCAATTTCTTGTTCAACAGGATTTCCACCCAATTCTTCTTGAATGGTTTTAATTTGTTGATGCAAGAAATACTCTCGCTGCTGCTGATCTATATCTGTTTTAACTTTAGATTGAATCTCGTTTTTCATTTCGAGCATTTGCAGCTCACTCGTAAGATTTTTTAAGGTTAAAGTTGCGCGTTGCATCAAATCTTCTTGCTCTAAAATTTCTTGCTTTTGGTTCACAGAAATATTCATGTTAGAAGAAATAAAATTCATTAAAAAGTTAGGGCTGTCAATATTGTTAATGGCAACACTTGCCTCGCTTGGAAGATCTGGTGAATTTTTAATGATTTTGATGGCTAAATCTTTAATTGAATTGAAGGCGGCATCAAACTTTTTGGTTTTGTTTGCTTTTTGTTCAAAAATTTCTTGAATATTAGCCCGCATGTAAGGTTCTGTTTGGATAACTTCTAAAACCTTAAACCTTCTTTTACCTTGAATAATAACAGTTGTGCTGCCATCAGGCATTTTTAGCATTTTGATAATGCGTGCAACTGTTCCAATCGAAAATAAATGTTCAAAAGATGGATCTTCTATATTTTGGTCTTTTTGAGAAACTACCCCAATAATTTTATCCTTGTTATTTGCGTCGTTTATTAGTTTGATAGATTTATCTCTACCAACCGTAATTGGAATAACAACGCCAGGATACAAAACGGTATTTCGAATTGGTAAAATGGGTAAATCTGAAGGCAATTTTTCTGAATTTATTCTGTCTTCATCTTCGGTAGATAAAAGTGGAATAAAATCAGCTCCTTCTTCAATTATATCGGAAAACTCAATAAAGTTTTTCATATTTTTCTTAAGAAAATTATCCTAAAATATTTTAGGTTTTGGGGAATTTCAATGTTTGTGCCAAGGTTGGTTTTGACACTATTGTTGCTCTAAATGGAAAATATGACTGAGAATTTGTCTGTCATTCTCAGTTAAACTGACATTTCTTCGTGCCATCATTTTTTCAGCAACTTCAAAGGCTTTTTCTAACTTGAAGGTTTCACCTGTTTTTCCTCCCCAATAAAACGAAGGAATAAACTTTGGCGGAAAATCGCCTCCAAAAATATTTGATGAAACGCCAACCACTGAACCTGTATTTAGCATGGTGTTAATTCCTGTTTTTGAATGATCTCCCATAATTACTCCACAAAACTGTTCTCCAGTATTTTCCATTGATTTGGTGGCATAACTGTATACTGAAACCTTTGAGTAATTATTTTTTAGGTTTGATGTGTTTGTGTCAGCACCCAAATTACACCATTCGCCTAGCACAGAGTTTCCCATAAAGCCATCATGCCCCTTGTTTGAATAGCCTTGCAAAACAGAGTTGGAGATTTCACCTCCCACTTTACAATGCGGACCAATTACTGTTGGGCCGTAAATTTTTGCACCTAACTTTACTGCACTGTGTTCACCTAAGAAAAAAGGCCCTCTAATAATACTACCTTCCATTACTTCAGTGTCTTCTCCTAAATAAATTGGACCAGATTCAGTATTGAAAATACAACCTTTTGCTTTTGCAGATGGATGGGCAAATAATTGATTTCCAAAAACAATATTTTGCTTCGTTAAATTATTTTCTGATTGTTTATCTAAATCAAATCTAGAAATGTCTTCAGCTATTTCTTTCCCTGCTAGTTTAAATAAATCCCATGGATTTTGAATTATAGAAACATCTGATTTGGTTTGGACTTTAATATCAAAAGTCAAATTATGAATTTGTTCTAAACTTAAATTTTCGGAGCTTTTAAACCCTATCAGAATATCATTGCTAAAAATAGCCTTGGTGAAAGAAATAGAATTTAATTCCTCTGCTAAAATTTCATTTGGACAAACTGCAGCATTAATATATAGAATGTTGCCTTCAATATTTTTACTGTCATACAAGCACTGTAAATAATCTTGTGTCAAAATTTTAACAAGTAAACCTAAAGCTTTCTCCCATTTTTGATCAATACAAAATCCACCAACTCTTAGCTTAGCAACGCTTTTTGTAAATGTTAATGGTAATAAACTATCTCTAAATTTTGGATCGAATAAGACTATTTGCATAGAAAATAAGTTTTTTCAAATTTGAACAAAAAAAAAGCTCCATCGAAGGAGCTTTTAAATGAATTGTTTAACCTATTTAAATTATTTGTCTCCTTTGTAGAAGCCTTTGTATCTGGTCTTGAATTTATCAACCCTACCGGCTGTATCAACCAATTTCATTTTACCTGTGTAAAATGGATGAGACTTGTAAGAAATCTCTAATTTGATTAATGGATACTCATTACCATCTTCCCATTGAACAGTGTCTTTGGTTTCGGCACAAGATTTACACATAAAAGAGAAATCGTTAGATGTATCTTTAAATACAACCATTCTATAACTTTCCGGATGGATATCTTTTTTCATTTTCTAAATTTTTCGGAGTGCAAAACTAATTAAATCT
>JABAYK010000155.1:0-6363 GCA_018609045.1 Flavobacteriales bacterium | reverse complement strand
AAATCTTTTATAAAAATAGTAAATCGAAATATAAATCTATTACTTACGTTACTTTTGCGCCCCATGAAATTACAAAGTGTAGTTTTCTTTTCATTTTTAGCTAGTATCATACTTTTTTCTTCGTGCCGCAAAGAAAGATTATACAAGGAAAATGATGCTATTGTAGAGTTCTCTACCGACACTGTATTTTTTGATACTGTTTTTACTACAATAGGTTCCTCCACAAGGAGATTAATGATTAGAAATCCATACAACCAAACCATTGAAATTGATAGGGTTTGGATAGCAAGCGGGAAAACTTCAGTATTCAGAATGAATGTTGATGGAATACCCTCTAAAGATGTTTCTAACGTAAGTATAGCACCGAAAGATAGCGCCTTTGTTTTTGTGGAAGTAACCATAGATCCATCAAATGCAAACCTACCTTTTGTGGTAAATGATTCAATTTATGTTTCGGTGAACGGAAACTTGCAAAAAGTAAATTTGGTAGCTTGGGGGCAAAATGCTTATTACTACAGACCAACACAGCAAGTATCTGGTCTTCCCTCCTTTTCTTACCTGAGTGAGTACGGTGTTTCTAGTACCACGGTAACTTGGAAAAACGACAAACCACATGTTATTTATGGTTACCTGATGGTTGATTCTTTGTTAACCTTAAAAATTGAAGAAGGCACACAAATTCATTTGCATAAAAACTCTGGTTTGTGGGTTTATAGAGGCGGAAATATTGAAGCTGTTGGTAAAACAGATAACCCAATTGTTTTTCAAGGAGATAGATTAGAAAATTACTGGGAAGATAATGCTGGACAATGGGATCGTATATGGATAAATGGCAGCGATAAAGATCAAATTTTTGATAACGTTATTTTTAAAAATGGCTTTGTAGGAATACAATTTGAGCCTTTTCCTTTTAAAGAATTTCCTGATAGACCATCGGGGAAACTACTCATAAGAAACTCTATTTTTCAAAATTTTGTAGGTGTTGGTGTTTTGGCTCGAAACACAGAAATGAAATTTGAAAATACGGTAATTTCAAATTGTGGAACTAATAATTTAGCTCTTTTGGGAGGCGGGAACTATGAATTTATTCATTGCACTTTTGCCAATTATTGGACGAACGGAACCCGAAAAGATCCTCTTTTGGTAATGACAAATTATTACGAAGATTTGTTTGGAAATGAGGTTTACAACAAAATGGACAGAGCTTATTTTGGAAACTCAATTATTTATGGTTCTCAAGAAGAAGAAATAAATTTTGACTTTGATGAGGCAACTGGTTTTGATTACTTTTTTGACCATTGTATTATAAGAACCGAAACAGTTTTTGACTCTTCGTTTGTAAATAATATCTATCAACCTGAGCCATTTTTAGTAGTAGATGGAGTAACCCAAAATGCCTTTTTTAAGGACGAAAATGAATTCAATTTTGATATTACAGAATACTCTATTGCTAGAGATTTAGGCAGTTTACGCGTTACAGGAGCTTTATTGAAAGACATTAGAGAAAATGACAGATCTGATGGTAAGCCAGATTTAGGTGCTTATGAATTTAAGCCAGAATAATTAATCGTACCTCCAAGCAAACCTTTTGTGGTTGTGTTTCTCGTTTCTACCTTTTTTGTAACCTGTTTGGTAAACCACCAATACTTCAGGTCCTCCGAGTAAATTTGATGCTGTTCTAAGTTGATTCAAGTTAAAATCGTAAGAAGCACCTACCGTAAGTCCACCTACTTGTAACCTACTTTGAATACTCATTCCTTCTTTATGTCTATAATATGGACCTAATGCAAATGATATTTCTTTTACACTTCCGGTAATGTTACCTGCTTGTTGTAAAAGCCAATGAAAATCACTTCCAATATAAAGTAGTCTACTCGGACCTTGAATTGAATACAACATTTTTGGCCAAAAGCTCAAAGTACTTCCATTGGGTTTGGCCTTGTAATCAACATGAAAATTAATTCTTCTATAAGTTGAAACTTCCCTTCCTAAAATCTCATAAGTTGGTTTAGTAATATGTTGAATAGAAATACCTGCTTTTAATAATTTAGTTTCTTCATTGTTATAAACGTACTGAATTCCCATGCCAAAATCAGGATTTAAAACAGAAACTCCAGAGTTTGCTTTGTCATCAATGTAGGGTTCACCTGTTGGCAACGATTGGTCGAAACCTACTCGGTTAAATTGGCTTTCCCAATTAAGACCAGAAAATGTAACTGATTTTTGAGATACCCCTCCTTCGAAGCCTACAGTAACAAAGTTTCTTTCTCTTGGGTCTAGGGCTTTTCCGTAGGAAACCATTATTTTGGCGGTATTATCTAAAAAATTAGAAACGCCTGCATTATCACTGCTAACCGTAATTCCTAAAGCAACAAAATCGTTTACCCAAATATTATCAATTATGGGTTTATCGAAGGCAACTTGCATAGTTGTATAAGGCTGAGAAACCGTTGCCCATTGTTGCCTGTAATTACTTGACAACCTTGCTCCTCCGTAATAAACACCTGTTGCAGCAGGATTTAAAATTATAGGGGAAAGTAACGATTGAGAAAAAGTAGGATCAATTTGGGCTTTAATTCCAAAAGATGCTGTTAAAAATAATATGGTCCATAAAATTTTTCTCATCTCACCAAAGTAACTGAGCCTTTTAACAATTGAGTTGTCCCATTAATAAACTGAACATTAGCCACATAAGTATAAACTCCGGGCGCTACATCTCTTCCTTTAAAGGTTCCATCCCAATACGGAACTTCAGGGCTATAGACATAAATCATCTGTCCCAAACGATTAAATATTTTTAAATCAGAATTAAAGATTCCATTTCCCATAACAAATAAGCGATCATTATTGTTATCTAAATTTGGCGAGAAAATATCTGGAATCCCAGCAAAATATTCTTCTTCAACAATAATTCTAATAGAATCTGAAACTTGACAAATAGCTTCGTTATCGTAATAATTAATCACAAAAAATGTTGTTGATTCTGAAGGAAACGCCTGAGGGCTTTGACACAAATAACAAG
The DNA here is from genome assembly GCA_018609045.1 of Flavobacteriales bacterium. Classification (GTDB taxonomy): domain Bacteria; phylum Bacteroidota; class Bacteroidia; order Flavobacteriales_G; family Salibacteraceae; genus JAAZVO01. Next base: position 3,341 of record JABAYK010000155.1, on the reverse strand, counting down.
ATAAAAATTCACGAGGTTCCCAATAATAAAAATCAGTTGCTCCATCAGCATTTAAATTAGTTTTTTCACCAGCATAAATAAATTGATTTACTCCTGCATCTATTGTTGGGTATTCTAAAACGTAAATGGTATTAGTATCACTCTTAAAATCTGCGCCATAAGAATTAGCAACCACCATACTCACATCATATAAACCTGGAGTGTTGTAAATTACGAATGGTCTTAATTTATTATTAAGATTAATAGAATCTGCACCATTAAATACCCAAAGTGTGCTATCTGCATTAGCTGATAAATTTTGAAAAGTTACTATGTCTCCTACACAAACAGTGTCTTTATTTCTAAATACCTTAAAATCAGCAATAGGTTTTGGACATGAATTAACTCTAATAAAATTTGTTTTTGTAATAAAATCTTGGCCTGCTCCATTTTCAACTACCAAGGTAACTTCAAACAAACCAGTTGTATCGTAAACTATGCCTGTAGGATTTTGGGTGGTATCGAAATCTCTATTGGTTGCTCCTGGAAAAAACCATGACCATTTTGATGGAAAACCACTACTTTGATCAAAAAAGTCAATTGTATCGCCTCTACAAATTGTGGTAATTGAAGCCGAAAAGTTTGCTGTTGGTGCTCCTGAACAAAAGTTTACCGTAATTGCATTAATTGCTGTGGTATCAGAAGTTCCGTTTGCGTTAAAGGCAGTTAAAGTAACATTGTAATTACCAGCATTGGGATAATTAATCACAGGTGTTGAGGCCTTACTTGAGGCAGGAACTCCGCCAGGAAAAGTCCATAAAACAGAATCAGCATTAATGGTTAAATCTTGAAAAGTTACCGAGCCTCCATCACAAATAGAAGTTGATGTAATTGTAGAAAAGTTTACAATTGGTGGCACGGGTGGCGGAGAAGCAGTTGAATAAAGATTAATATCATCAACAGAAAATGAAACTTCAGGATTTGTGGAAGTTCCATTATTGTTTTCCCAATTAAAACCAATTTTTACGTTCGGGTTGTTGTTTGCACTTGCTGGTAACGCTATTAAATTTGTGGAGGTCCACTCACCAAGATTAGAGCAATTTCCAGTTGGTGTTTTACCCATGTCAAATAAGGTTATCCAATTGGCGCCGTCAAAATAATCTAAGGTTGCATTTTGGTTAGGAGATGTGCCTCCCTCAAAATAATTAAACTGAATAAAAATATTGTTTTGGCCTGTACAATTGATAATTGGAGACTCTACCCTTTTTGCAGTTTGGGTATTTACCCCAAATGCTGTTAAACCTCCTGGCACAAAAAAAGCACCTGTATCAGGGTTTATATTAAGGTTTATTGGAGCCCCAACCGCAATTGCTACATTAGAAATATGTAAACTAGTATTGGTATTTGTTGGGATGGCCTGACAATTTTGATCGCAATTAACTGCTCCAGATGGTTGAGCAGATGTTGCACTAACAAACCAATTATGAGCCGTATTTCCATTAGTGCCTGTAGATGAAACTCCCCAAGCACCATTGCCGGAATTGAAAGTATTTGCTGTATCTCCTTTGTTACATCCATTCCCAAATGACTCTGCCCAAAATTGAGATTTTGAGATGTTAGGATGAACAGAAAAAAGCAATACCAGCAATAGGAATTTTACGAAATCGGCTACCTTCAAAGTGATACTATTAGCTTAATTTTAATGGTGGGCTAAATTAGCCAAAAAATTCAAAGTATTTATGCCATCGGCATAGTCTGTTAAATAAGGCGTTTGAGCTTTTCCAAAACCAATATCTTTGGTTGATATAATAGCCTGAATTTGTGTTTCTTGTGATTTCAATTCTGACCTTAAATTATCTTCATTCTCGAAAAATTCATAATTAATTACCCCAACTTGCGAATTTAATTCTGGGCCAGGTCTAAGAATAACAAAGTTATTATCCAAGATTTTTTCGCTATTCATTAAAAACAAGGTTTTGTTATAAATATAGTTGTTGCCATACTTATTGTTGTCAATTACATAACCAAAATCAATAATTGCCGCAAAAAATCGATTCAATTGAAACCCTTTTTCAAAATAAATTTTAGTTACATTTCTGCATCCTAATCCATAATAATAAAATAAGTCTTTTCCCATCTCAGATAAATCTTTTTTAGAAATATCATTTTTTACTATGGCTACAGATGTTCTGTTCTTTCTAATTATGTGAGGATACTTTCCAAAATAATATTTAAAATATCTAGCTGAATTATTGCTTCCTGTTCCGATAAAAGCATCAATATTTTCCATTTTGGTTTTGGCAAATTCAATAAAATCAGAGAATCTTGGCTCAATTTCAATTAAAATTTCTGAAAAAGCAGGAATTAAATATTCATCTTGCGATGATAGTTTGGCGAGAACTTTATTGCCTGAAATTAAAACTGAAAGCCAATCGTGAAAACCAACAGCAGGAATATTGCCTGCAAATATTGTAGCTATAGTCTTTGTAGCTGTACTTGAAAAGTCATAGGATTTTATCCAAGATTCTAATTTTTCTGATTCAAGTAAAAAAACAATCCCTTGAATAGCTCTTCTAATTTCATCTTCGGTAAACCAGCCATTTTTTTGGCTACTTCGTAAACAAGCGTTTGCAAGAGGCTTAAAGTCATTATCTTCAACATCGAAAATAGTAGGTTTTTGTAAAAATTGACTTAATTTTTCCCCAAGTTGAACAAAGGCAGAAATACGTTGTTTTTGTTCCATTACAGCAAATAGGTATCTATATTTGCAGCGAAAATAACTTAAAATATTGGTGTGCTATGGCAATAATTATAACAGATGAATGCATAAACTGTGGGGCTTGTGAGCCTGAATGTCCAAATAACGCTATTTACGAAGGTGGTGAAAATTGGAGATTTTCAGATGGTACATCTTTATCTGGAGATATTACCCTTTTAAGTGGTAATTCAACTTCTGCAGATGAGGAGAATGATGCAAAAGAAATGGACGTTTTTTACATTGTAACTGACAAATGCACTGAATGTGTTGGTTTTCATGAAGAACCACAATGTGCGGCTGTTTGTCCCGTTGATTGTTGTGTAGATGACCCAGACCATAGGGAAACAGAAGAGCAACTTCTTGCCAAAAAAGAATTTATGCATTTATAAAACTTAAAAAGGCCGGATTTTTGTTCGGTTTTTTTTTTATTTAAAACCCAATACTTGAAAAACATAATTCTTTTATTCCTTATTTTCTCAACCTTCTTTTCAATTGCTCAAAATTCTAATCAATCTGCTGAGAAATTAAAAGCCCTTCGGTTGGCATGCTTAGATGATGATTTAAGTGATGAGTTACTTCAAAAAAATAACGCTTTATTCAAACG
>JABAYK010000090.1 GCA_018609045.1 Flavobacteriales bacterium | reverse complement strand
ATGAAGCGAAAGAAAAGCTAAGTAAGATTCAACCAACAACAATTTCACAAGCTAGCAGAATAAGTGGAGTTTCGCCAAGCGATATTTCGGTTTTATTGGTTTATATGGGGCGGTAGTTTTTTTTAAAAAATCAAATGTTCCTCGTGGAACAATATAATTTATATGTCACAAAAAACAGACTTCTTTAAAAATTTAAAACCGTATTTGAATTGTAAAGACCATACTGTTTCAGGAGAGGAATATAGCGTTATGTTTAACGAAGAGTATAAAATGTTGGTAACAAGTCCAGTTCCTAAAAACCTATTTAATTATTATAAAAGTAAGAATTATATTTCTCACACAGATTCCAAAAAAACTTTTTTTGACAAAGCATATCAAGTCGTAAAAAAGATTACACTAAAGCATAAATTAAGATTAATTAATGAAAGCTTGCGTACACAAAATAGTATGTATAGGCCTGAAAAGAACATTTTAGACGTTGGTGCTGGGACAGGAGAATTTTTAAAAGTTTGTAAAAATAATTCTTGGAAAGTCTTTGGTACAGAACCAAATAATGATGCTAGAACTATTGCTGTAAAAAAAGGAATTGTGCTCGAAAGAGATATTTCCAAATTTTCAAATCAAAAATTTGAAATAATAACCCTTTGGCATGTTCTAGAGCATGTAGAAAACTTATCAGAGTACATTTCAAACCTAAACACGATGCTTTCTGATTGCGGAAGATTGATTATTGCAGTACCTAATTTTAAGAGTGATGACGCAAAGTATTATAAAGAATTTTGGGCAGCATTTGATGTTCCTAGGCATTTGTGGCATTTTTCTCAGCAATCAATTCATCGTCTTTTTTTAAAGGAGCAGATGTTCGTCGAAAAGACAATTCCTATGAAATTTGATTCTTATTATGTTTCTCTCTTGAGCGAAAAATATAAAAACGGAAAGACAAACTTTGTGAGTGCTCTCTACAGAGGGTTCATCTCAAATTGGAAGGCAAGGGCTTCTTCTGAGTATTCCTCTTTGATTTATGTTATAAAAAAGCAGGAATAATGGCTACAAGGCTTTTTAAGCAATTTTCTTAGCTCATTTAAACACAAGGCTGGCAAAAGAAATATAATCGCTCAAAACTGAAGATTTAAACAGTTTTATAATCAAGTTTTCTTATGCCGCACCTTTATTATATCACTTTTAACTATGCAATAGAAAAACTCCAAAAAGAGTAATAATAAAATAAACCGCCAACGTCATCGCTCCTGCATAATCTTTTGCCAAACGTTGACCAATAAGTAAGAAAATTAAGGCAACAGCAGAGAGCTCTACACCTATTAATGCAATTTCTTTTAGCCCAGAGGAGTAAATCTGATACGTTCCAATAATCATAAAAATTCCAGCAACTATTTCAATGCTTAAAATAATAGCGAGTAAGAACGGTACATTATTCTTTAAAGGAGAACCCTTAAAATGTGATTTTATAAATCCAACATTCCCTTTCCAGTCTGTTATTTTGTCAATTCCAGATTGCATAAAAGTAACAATCAAAAATAGTAAGATTAATATTTCTGTTGGATGGTTTGATAGAATTTTCATTTGATATGATTTTTTAGGTTTCTGTTGGCTAATTTAATGTCTTTTATTCTAATCATTGAATTCTTTATAAGATGGATGTTCTTGAGATGGTGGTTTTTAAGAAAAACACCTAAAGTATTGTAAATTAGAGTTTTAGTATGTTAAATTTTACGTGAAGTAAAATTTTTTCTAATTTTAGAAACAATGGTTTGCGCTAATTTCTCCTTGCTTTCTTGAGTCCATCCCCCTACATGAGGCGACAACAATACATTTTCAGCTACAACCAAGTGTTTAAATGCATCGGGCATTAGATTTTCTGAAAATAGATTTTCGAAAGAGGATTTTTCATACTCTAAGACATCCAATCCTGCACCCAGTATTTTCCCAGATTTTAATCCCAAAACCAAATCTTCTGTTACCACAGATTTTCCTCGAGCTGTATTGATCAACCAAAAATTATTTGTAAAACTCCTGATAAAAGAAGTGTTTATCATTTTTTCTGTAAGAGCTGTTTGTGGAACATGAATACTTACAACATCAGCCTTTTTTTGTAGCTCTCCTAGAGAAACCTGTTTGCAGTTTTCATCACCAACAGATGGTTTAATGTCGTAACATAAAACAGTAACATCAAAACCACGAAGTTTTTTAGCAAAAGATTTCCCAGTGTTTCCATATCCAATTATGCCGATTGTTTTCCCATCCAATTCTACTCCTCTGTTATCCTCTCTAAGCCACACACCTTTCTTAACCTCTTTATCTGCTTTGTTGAGCTTATTAAAAAGTGAGAGTAGCATTCCTAATGCGTGTTCCCCCACAGCATTTCTGTTTCCTTCAGGAGCAGCAATAAGTTTAATTTTTTTAGATTTGGCGAATACGCAATCTATATTTTCAAGGCCTGCTCCAACCCTACCAATAAACTTAAGTTTGCTTGCTTGTTGTAAAAAGTATTTATCAATAGAAAACCTACTTCTAATTATGATGCCGTCATAATTGTGAATCTTTTTTTCAATTTCACTTTTAGAAGAAGTATAATCTTCATGATTTTCAAAACCAGCCGCATTAAGCTGTTTTAGTAAAGTAGGATGATTTGTGTCTAAATGAAGAATTTTCACAATCCTAATATTGTTCTTTTTCGCTA
>JABAYK010000006.1 GCA_018609045.1 Flavobacteriales bacterium | reverse complement strand
CACCTCCGCCAGCGGCACCTCTCGCCGGATAATTGTTTGAACTTAATTAACAAAAAAAACAAAAAAAACAAAAAAAAACAAAAAAAAACAAAAAAAACAAAAAAACAAAAAAAACAAAAAAAACAATATTTTTTTAATAAAGTATTTATAAAGTATTTATAAAGTATTTATAAAGTATTTATAAAGTATTTATAAAATTTTCCATTCACAGAATAAATTTGAAATTATAAATTAATATTTTTGAATAAAGAGATTTAATAGAGTTTGACATATCAAAATACGTAATGCCCTGTTCAATTTGCTCCCAATCTGGCCATAATAAAAGGACTTGTCCTGAAAATGCTTCAGCAATCAACAACTGGTTGAATACAGCGTCTTCGGATGTTGTGGACCCTAACGCACCGGTTGAAGTAATTCCAAGACCCGTTTCTGTGCCTTCTCCACAGTCCAATGCCGAAATGAATCAGGCGCGCGCCGAGCTGAGGCGCGTCCTGGGTACCGGCGCGAACATGATTACTCCACGACAAACGGAAATGGTTGTGTGGAGGAGTACGGGTACCCGCCCCGCCCACCGCGGTCACGTCCATCCGTTCTGGGAAGCATATAGTAGTGTATCCCGAACACTCTATAATATGGTGCCCTCAACAAGGGTTTCGGCGGCGGCACCTCTTCCTGTTCCGGTACCAGTACCATTACCAGAACCTGAAGTGCTCAAGCGTGAACCACTTCCCAAGCATATTTCTGTTGCTGTTTTCGGTACTCTTGCTGAAGAAGACAAACGCTGCCAAATCTGTCTGGAGGATTTGACAAAAGATACTCTTGTTCTCTCCAATTGTGGTCACAACTTCTGTGCAACGTGCTATGAGGATGCGCGACTTGTAAATTGTGGAACTTGCCGGAAAACTTTATAAATAGACAAAAAACATTAAAAAATAAAATAGACAAAAAACATTAAAAAATAAAATAGACAAAAAACATTAAAAAATAAAATAGACAAAAAATCTTTTTTTTACTAATGGAAATCAATAAATTTGAAATTTAGATTTATGATAATTCATATCTCAAAAGTTCTTAAAGAATTGAATTAAAAACAAATGTCTGCTCAAAACACGTTTTACTGGACATATTCTGGACAACAACATGGGTTTTCAGATATACCTTATCTACTGACACTAGAACTTCTGGAAGAGGATTATAATGAATATCTTTTCCTTCTACAGAAAGCATATGAAAATAATATTGATATTAGTTATATTTTGAATGATACCAGTCACACACAAGGGTGGTTTTCACCTCATGTAACCTGTCTTGCTTTTCTAGTTGGATCTCATACAGATGCATCTAAGTCTAATTCATCTATAGCAAGAGCATTCTATGGAGCAAAAATGTCTGAAGGTATTTCAGATGAAGATGGATGTGTGATCTTCAATCTTATGATAGTATTAGGTATTGATATGTCAATTAAAAATTACTATAATCAAACAATAATGGATGTATTAAATACAACTACAATGATGTATTCTAGAGAAAAGAATACAAATTTTAAACAATTAGTTCAAACATATTTCTAAATAATCAATAAATATTTAAACAATAAATAATTTTTTTTTAAATATTAATATATATATGAAAGAAGTTAAAATTACTAAAAATTATATAATATCTAGATTTGATAAAGAAGATGTAGATATTTTTAAAAATGAATTATTTATATATTTATTAGGAAAACAAAAAAATATTAGTTATATTCCAAAATTAATTGATTATAATTGTGATAAATTATATATTAAAACAGAAAATGTAGGAATTACATTACAAGATTATTGTGATAATTATGGATGTGAATTTGAAGATTCTTTTATACCTAAAATAAAAATAATTTATGATAAATTTATTAAATTAGGTTATTTTCATAATGATCTGCGTCTAAAAAATATTGTTATTTAATTGATTTTGAATTTACAGATATTAAATATAAAGATTTAGATGATGAAAATATTATTAAAAAATTTAAAATTTTATCTAAATCTAAATCTAAATCTAAATCTAAATCTAAATAATTTAAAATAGTATTTATATATATATATATATAAATGAAATATACTCATAGTTTCATTATGCTAACAGGTTTTACAATGAAAGCACAAGATATGAAGTATTATACACAATATATTAATAAATTTATTCCTAAAGATATTAAAATAAACTATATTTATCCTAAACCTCCTGTAAGAAAAATTACTTGTTATGATGGAACAAAATATAATGCTTGGTTTGATTATATTAATGAAATGGTAGAGAATGAAGATGATGATATTAATTCAGAACATTTACTAGAACAATGTAATAGAATACACAATATATTAGATAAAGAAGTTAAAAAATATAATGGAGATTATAGTAAATTATTTTTACTAGGATATTCTCAAGGTGCATGTTTAGCACTAGATTCAGGATTATCTTATCCTAAAAAAATAGGAGGTATAATAGGATTTAAAGGACATATAAATATGGATATAGATAAACATTTAGGTGTTAAACAAGATATATGGGTTACTCATGGAAAAGGTGATGATACAATTGGGTTTGAAGTTGCTGAAGAATATTATAAAAAATATAGTAAATTAGGATATGATATAACATTTTATAAACAAGATAAAAAAGTTAATCATGATGCTAATGCACCTGTCAATATTTTGCCCGCCCGAGGGCGG
>JABAYK010000017.1:2093-18847 GCA_018609045.1 Flavobacteriales bacterium | reverse complement strand
AATGGGATGCGGCTTTTAAAAACATGAATGACCCATCTGGCAGAGCAGTTGGAGTACATAATGAAAAGTATTAGATTTAATTAAAGCCGTCAATTCGATTTTTTCCACAGGAAAAAAGATGGAATCTACTTGATGAGATCCTATCGTTTTTTTTGTTCCTCAATAAGCCATGGAGTAACTGTGAAGTTAGTATTAAATTAACCTCATTGCCTTTTGCCATTCCCCATGTAAAGGGGAATCTTTTTTATAGAAACCGAATGTCTCATCGCTAAACTTTCGTGACGAAAAGTTCGTGACGAACTTTTCGTCATAACAATAAAAGAATTACTTTTGCCTAATGGCACGAGTAACAAATCCGTTTAAAATACAAGGTTTTCAGGGTCGAGAATATTTTTGCGACAGAGAAACTGAATTACAAGACTTAATTAGCCACTTATTAAATGATAGAAATGTGGTTCTGCATGCTTGGAGAAGGCTTGGTAAAACAGCCTTACTGAATTTGTTAAAAGATGAAATAGAAAAAACACAAAAAGCAAATGTGATTTATGTGGACTTTTTAGGAAGCAAAACTCTTAATCAAGCAAATGGAAAAATAATAAATGCTGTATATCAGCACTTTGGAACATTAAAGGTAAAGGGAATTCAAAAATCTTTACAAGAGCTTTTGGCTTCATTAGGTTTAGCCTTTAGTTTTAATCCAATTACATTTTTACCTGAGGTAGAAACTTCAATAAAATCAAAAAAATCTTCTGAAAACACCTTAAATGAAATTGGTAAGTTTTTAAATAATCAAGAAAACCTAACCACCTTAATTCTTGATGAATTTCAAGAAATTACAAAGTTTAATGATGTTGATGCAGAACCTGCTTTTCGTTTTTTTGCCCAAACCTACCCGAAGGTTCGAATAATTTTTAGTGGCAGCGAGAGAAACCTTCTTAAAAGTATGTTTACTGATAAAAATAGACCTTTTTATAAGAGCACCCAATTAATGGGAATTGAGCCAATTCCATTAAACCTTTACAATGCTTTTATTCAAAACCACTTTGGCAAAAAGAAAATTACAATTAAAATAATAAGCGATATTTATTCTTGGGCTAGAGGCCAAACCTACACCATACAATTGCAGTGTAATAGGTTATTCGAACTAAACAAATCAATTGAAGAAGCGGATTTGCATGAAATTAGAGAAAGTTTATTAAAACAAGAAGCACCTGTTTTTGCAAACTATTCTAACCTTCTTTCTGACGGTCAATTTAACCTTTTAAAGGCAATTGCAAAAGATGAAGCAGTTCAAAACCCTCAAGCAAGTGAATTTTTATTAAGTCATAATTTGGGTGCAGCAAGTACTGTAAGGTCAGCGCTTAAATCGCTTATTAATAAAGAGTTGGTAATAAAAGAAGCAAACAATTATTTGGTTCACGATGTTTTGTTTGCTAGATGGTTACAAAGGTTGTAAAACCAATTATTCTAAAAGTAGAACACCATTTAATATAAGGTGATTATTAACATTAATACCAAATTAAACTATTCGCCACGAATTACTGAATCACCTCCACCCTGCCAAAAACAGCGTTCGCCTCAATATTTAATTTGGTGGTTTGATTTTGTTCACTTAAATAGTTGGTATCTCCAAAAGAAGCCATGATTCCATCAGGGGTAATTACAGAGCCAAAAACGGCGCTACCCTTAATTTAACAATCAACGGTTTTAGGTAAAAAAACTATAGTGTTTCCAAATACAGAGTTTATCTCAAGATCTAAATCGGGTTTGTTAAATCCGGTGTTTCTTAAATCTATCCTGCTGTTTCCAAATACAATATTGAATTCAGAGTTTTCAGAAATGTTAGAAACATTAAAATTTCGAGATGAAAAGACGGCGTTATACTCGCCAGGTTTGTCGAAATTGTTTTTTCCAAAACTTCCAAATAGAAGTTTAAACCCAAAATAAATTATTACAACGGATAGAATTATTTTAAAAACAGGAAAATTGAATTTGAATAACCCATTGAATATCATGTATAATCCAATAAAAACGATTACAACTCCCCAAAATACTTTCGGATTCATAGCTTTTTGTTTTCAAAAATAGGTTAAGATTGAGGTTCAAAAAATGACTATTCGCAATACCTATGGAGGAAAATAAAATCATCAATCTTTTAGCTAGCCAAATTCAAATTTCGAAGGAACAATGTAAAAGTGTAATCCAATTACTTGATGGAGGAGCTACAATTCCGTTTATTTCTCGGTACCGAAAGGAAGCTACAGGAAATTTAGATGAAACCGAAATTGAAAAAATTAGTCTTCAATTTAAAAAATTACAAGAAATAACTAAGCGAAAGGAACTGATTCTAGAGACAATTAAAGATTCAGGTAAACTAACACCTGAACTACAAAAAGCCATTGATGAAACTTGGGATGCTCAAGCTTTAGAAGATATTTACCTTCCGTATAAACCACGTAAAAAAACAAAAGGCGACATAGCAAAAGAAAAAGGACTAGAACCTTTGGCAGCATCAATCATGGGTCAAAACCTTACCGATGTTGAAAGCTATGCAAACAAATTTTTAAAACATGTAAATTCAATTGAAGAAGCCCTTGAAGGCGCCCAAGACATTATGGCTGAATGGATTAACGAAAGGCCATATGTAAGAAATGGCTTAAGATATTTGTTTAAAAACGAAGCCCTAATTGAAACCAAACTCGTTAAAGGTAAAGAAGAAGAAGGAGTAAAATTTAAAGATTACTTCAGCTTCTCAGAACCTATCAAAAAAATTCCGAGTCATAGAATTTTAGCCATTTTCAGAGCTGAACAACAAAAAATAATTCGCTTAAAAATTAAACCCGAAAAAGAAAAAGCGATAGAAAAAATTGAAAGTGCCATAATAAAAAGTAAAAACTCATGCACTCCTTATCTTCAAGCGGCAGCAAAAGACTGTTACAAAAGGTTACTTCAACCTTCTTTAGGAACCGAATTTAAAAATGAGTTAAAAGAAAAAGCAGATGAAAGCGCTGTTGCCGTTTTTGCAGAAAATTTGCGCCAATTGCTTTTGGCTTCGCCTTTAGGCACTAAAAGAATATTAGCCATAGATCCAGGTTTTAGAACTGGTTGTAAAGTAGTTTGCCTAGATGAAAACGGAAAACTATTGCACAACGAAACCATTTATCCACATCCTCCGCAAAATCAAACCAATAAAGCGGCTTCAAAAATTAGGCAATTGGCTAATGCCTATAAAATTCAGGCCATTGCTATTGGAAACGGAACTGCAGGCAGAGAAACCGAAGATTTCATCAGATACAAAATAAAGTTCGATGCCAACATGGAAGCCTATGTGGTGAATGAAGCAGGCGCCTCTATTTATTCAGCTTCAAAAGTTGCAAGAGAAGAATTTCCTCAATATGATGTTACAGTTAGAGGTTCTGTTTCTATTGGTAGAAGATTGATGGACCCATTGGCGGAATTGGTAAAAATCGACCCAAAATCTATTGGAGTTGGCCAATATCAGCATGATGTAAACCAAACTCTTTTGCAAGAAAGTTTAGATAGGGTTGTAGAAAGTTGCGTGAACAAAGTTGGCGTGCATTTAAATACTGCGAGTAAACACTTGTTGGCTTATGTTTCGGGTATTGGGCCAAAATTGGCGGAAAATATAGTTGCTTATCGCGATGAAAATGGAGCCTTTACAAGCAGACTAGAACTAAAAAAAGTAAAAGGGTTGGGAGAAAAAGCATTTGAACAAGCTTCAGGATTTTTAAGAATACCAAAAAGTAAAAACCCGCTTGACAACAGTGCTATACATCCCGAAAGGTATGAACTTGCCAAAAAGATGGTTAATGATATTGGTATTGAATTATCCAACATTGTTGGCAACAAAGAAGCAATTTCAAAAATTAATATTGAGAAATATGTTGATAAAGAAGTTGGTTTATTAACCTTAAAGGATATGCTTGCCGAGTTACAAAAACCAGGCAGAGATCCACGCGGAAAAGCAAAGCAATTTTCGTTTGATAAAAATATTCGGTCTATTGCTGACCTTATAGAAGGAATGACACTTACAGGTATTGTAAGCAACATTACCAAGTTTGGGGCCTTTGTAGATTTAGGCGTAAAACAAGATGGCTTGGTGCATATTTCTCAATTGGCAAACCGATTTGTATCAGACCCAAATGAAGTAGTTAAATTGGGCCAAGAAGTAAAAGTTAAAGTTGTTGAAGTTGATGAATCGAGAAAGCGAATTCAATTAAGTATGAAAGATGCTTAAAACTGCTCAAAGAGTTCTTTTTCGTCTATTTCACACCCGGAGTTTAACATTTTAAACAACTCCTCTTCCCTACTTTTTTGGTATTTTTTCGAGCTTTTCTTTACTTGTTGGGTCTCTTGATTTTGTTCTAACAAAATTAAATGGGCTTCTTCTTCATCAAACCTAAAAAAGTACATTGTTGTTTTTTCAATCTTTTTAAGGTATTTTATTTTCCTTAAACTTCCTTCTAGTACAACATCACTAAATAGTTCAATGGTTTTCTCTGCCTTCGAAATATCTTCCTTTTTTATTTTCTCCCAATCATTGGCTGCAATTCCATTTACCACCAAAAAATCAATAAATTCTTTTTTTAAAACATGTAACTCATCGGCAGTTAAAAGTCTGTACTTTGGCATTTTATAATATTTCTGAAATTTTTATTTCTTTTCCATTAAAAGAAAATACATCATTTACATTTTTACCCAAAAGTAAATTACCTATAGGTGATGCTGCTGAAACAGCAAAAACATTTTCATTATCCACAACCAAGGCTCCAATGCCAACTGATACAAAATAATTAGCCTGACTTGTTTTTACCAAACTACCAATTGAAACCGATTTTTGAGGTTGAAAGTTTAAGGAATTGAAAAACGAAAACTGCTTTTGAAATTGCCCCAATTGGCTATAAAGTTTTTCTTGCTCAAGATGTACCATAGCCCTACCTGTTTCATGCTTATCGCCTGCAGTGCTTTTTGTTTCATTGGTGTTAGCCTCTTTTAATTCACCTAACTGAGTTTGTATAAAATTAATTTGAGTTTTTAACTTTTCTGAGGAAACAGAAACCGTTTTTTCTTTGAAATTATTCACTCAACAAATTTGAGTATTGTTTATTAGAAATAATCGAAATTAATTTCTTTTTATGATACTTTTTTTAGCAGGTCATCTTTTACTTGCATGGCATAAAGTGTTTCAATTTCAAGAGTTGACTCTCTCATTTTTTTTCTTACTTCATTAGCCTCAGGTGGCATTTTGCCACCTGAGTTTTTCCAGGTTTCTTCATCAGGCCATTGGGCATAAGCAATATAGTCTAAACCGCTTGCTTGGTGAAGTCTGGAGCCTAAGCTTCCTTCGTATTCAAAAATCAACTTTGTTAAGTCTCTCCAAGATTTTTCAAAAACTTCTTGACTTCCTTCTTTTACCTTAAATCTGTAAATAACTGCAAACATGTGTGTAGATTTTATCCTAAAAAGGCTTTAAACATCCAGAGGTGTTTTTCATTTTTTCCAATCAAATCAGACATTAAAGAAACTGTACCATCATCATTATTTTCAGAAGCTTCAGCTAATGTTTCACGCTCAATTTTTAAAATTACCTCCAAGGCTTCAACAACCTCATTTACCATAGCATCTGCGCCTGTGGTAGTTGAAGTTTCTTTAATAGCTGAATTTGATAAATATTGGGTTAAACTGTGCAAAGGTTTGCCTTCTAGCATTAAAATTCTTTCGGCTAATTCATCAACAGTTAAAGCAGTTTCAGTATATAGCAACTCAAATTTTTCGTGTAAATCAAAAAATCTTGGACCTTTTACATACCAATGATAAGTTCTAACATTTTGGTAAAAAACCGCTGATGTTGATAATAAATTATTTAAATTTTCGATAGTTTTCATAATATATAGTTTTTGGTTATAAATTTTATTCGAATATACTTTCACAATACTTATCAATCAAATTGATATTATATATACTTTTATCATAAATAATTATAACAATGACTCTCCAACAACTAGAATATGTAATTGCACTAGATAATTATCGCCATTTTGTAACCGCTGCAGAAAAATGTTTCGTTACACAACCTACATTAACGATGCAGGTAAAAAAGTTGGAAGATGAAATTGGCATTAAAATATTCAATAGGTCAAAAAAACCATTAACTCCAACTAAAGCTGGAGAACAACTAATTCATAAAGCTAGGGAGATAATTAGAGATGTAACCGAACTTAAAGATTTGGTTTCAAATGAAAAAGAATCGATGGCAGGAACATTCAGATTGGGCATCATCCCTACTCTAGCTCCTTTTTTAATGCCATTGTTTTTACCGCATTTCAGAAAACATCACCCCGAAGTAAAATTGGTTATTAGAGAATTACAAACCCTTGATATTATTAAAGAATTAAAGGCCGATACATTAGATATCGGATTGGTAGTAACTCCTTTAGACGAATCAACTTTAAAGGAAATTCCTTTATTTTACGAACCATTTGTTTTTTATCATCCAGAAAATCATGCTTTGGCAAATAGCAATTCAATAAAACCGTCTCAACTTGATGGTGATGAATTACTGCTTTTAGAAGAAGGTCATTGCTTTAGAAACCAAGCACTCAATATTTGCGGAAAACTACATGCTACCGACCACGAAGGGTTTTATTACCAAAGTGGATCTATAGAAACCTTAAAAAATATGGTAAGAAAAGGTTTAGGTTATACCCTTGTTCCTCAATTAAGTATTGATTGGGAATATGAGAAAAAATGGGTAAAAAAGTTTGAAGACCCGCAACCTGTTAGAGAAGTTAGTTTGGTTACACACAAAACTTTTAACAAAAAAATGCTTCTTAATTCACTACAAGACAGTATTTTAAAAATGCTTCCTAAAGAAATAAAGAAAAATGAACGTATCGTAAAAATTAAATGGCGATAAGAAAATTATTTTTGGCACAAAATTTTATCATTTGGCAACAAAGCAAAATATCATGAAAACAAAACACATTTTAATATTCGCCTTAGTAGCATTAATTTCTTTGGCAGGATGCAAATCGAAACCATTTGGAAGTAAAGTAAAAGAGCCTTTTGATGGCAATGCCTACGAATCTAACAGCAGGTACTTTAGAGGAACCGGAAAAGGTGAAAGTTCTAAAGAGAACATTGCCTACGGAAAAGCAGATATGAATGCCAAAAGTGAATTAGCGGGCCAAGTTAATACTACCATGCGCCAAGTTGCCGACCAATATTTAAACGAAGCAGCTAATGCAGACGCTAGTGAAGTAATGGAGCAGTTTGAAAGTTTAACAAGGCAAGTAATGAATACGCAGATTGCTGATTTGCGAAAAATTGGCGAGAAAAAATTCTACAATGGCGATAACTACACAGTTTTTATGGCTTATGAAATTAAGAAAAAAGCAATGCTTAAGTTCATGAAAAAACAAGCTGAAATTGCCAACTACAAAACCAACGCAACAAAAACTGCCATAATTGAAATGCTGCAAGAAGAAATTAATAAAATTCCAGATGATGAATAATGGAAAAATCAGTTGACAATTACTTTTTAAAATTAGAGCCGGCCAAACGTGAGCTGGCTCTTTTTTTACATCGTTTTTTAAAATCTTATGATGGTGTAAACTCATCTATTAAATACGGAATACCATTTTACACAAGAAATAAATGGATTTGTTATATCAATTGCCCTAAAACAGGTGGAATTGATATTACTTTTTTAAGAGCAAATAAATTTGAAAAAAACATTCATCGTTTAGAAACCCGAGGTAGAAAAATGGTAGGTAGTTTGGTTTATGATGAAAATGACGAAAATCTAGATTTAGAAAACCTTAAAATGGTAATGAATGAAGCCTTAACATTAGACGATAAATCATAAAAAAAGGCCTTTCGGCCTTCTTTTATTTTAATTTATAAGTGATTCTTGTTAACCATTTACTTGTATCTGGCTCTTCCATTGGATCAGTAATGTATTCTTCAATAACTGGCTCCGTAACCTCAAAGCCATAATCTTGAATGCATTCGTCCATAGCCCAATGGGCATCTCCAGAACCTTCATAATCTCCATAGTAATCAATTTGTAAAGCTTTCCCTCCCTCAAATACAACAGATTCAAAACCCTGTATATTGGTTTCAGCTACAACAGGAATTGCTGCAGCCATAACAGTAGTATTGTTTTCCTCGTCCCATAAGTAAATTAGGCCACTTGGTTGCCCACTCATTTCAGTGCCATTTTGCGTTATTGAGCCATAAAGTTTTCCAAAGTTTTGGGCATAAAAATTCGACATGTCTTGCATTTTTATAGTATCTCTAACTGCTACAAAATACTTTATTGGTAGCTCGACCAAGTTTACTTCCCAATCTTTGTATTTGCCCAAATTAGATTGAGTTTCACAAATTTCTTTAAGCTTTGTAAGGCCTTTTGTGAAATCATTTCCAACTCCCTCTTCAATTCCCATCAAAGGCAAAAAGACATTCATCGGGAAATCCATTTTTCCAGAAAATCCCCAAGCAACAGAATAACCGTTTTCGTTTGGAGAAATGCTAACGTAAACATCATTTTCTGCTTCCCAAGGAACCATAAACCTAAGTTTAGTTTCAATTCTTTCAAAAGGAGTTGAAAGCATTAACTCTTGGCTTCCTGTTCCAATAGTATTTGGATCTCCCTCCCATTTTGTCATTGAACCTACTTCACCGCTTTCTCCAATGTATTCAGTTTTTTGGTTTGGATCCATTTCACGCCAAGGACTCCATTGGTCCATGGCTTTAAAGTTGTTGACGTTTTTCCAAATAACTTGTTTTGGGGCATCAATATTTACAGTTTTTTCAACGCTGTATTCCTTTGGCATAATAAAGCCAAGAAAAACAACAATAAGAATAACTACTACAATTAATCCTCCTAATAATTTTAAAAATTTCATGGTTTAAGATTTTGGTTTACACTAATTTAAGCTAAATTGTTACATGAAGTGAAAATGAATACAATAAATGAATTATTTAGTCAAAAAATATAACCTTAACAGATTTATTTTCAATTACCGAAATGGTATCTAGCTCATTTTCAATCCATAAAAAAGGAAGAGAATCTAAAGGCGTTTTTATTGAATTTGGTTTTAAGTTGTAGTAATCTTGAAACAAAACTCCATTTACCAAGGTATCAGATTCTAAAACTCTAAACCTTACTCCGCCTCCGGTGGTAGAATAATTGTAACCGAACATTGGCATTTTTAAAGTATTCTCTTCAAACCAATACATATATTCATCATCAAAATCTTGTCCTCCTCCTTCTTCAGAAAAAGTAACTTTAATTGCATGATAAGTTTTGTTATTTAAATCTATTGCACCAACGTAATCTTTGCGTGCAGCCTCATCTTTCAACCGCAATGGAAGTAAAGCAAAATACCAAACTGAATTTATAGAGTTTGAATAAGCAACTGCTTTTAAAGAGTCAACTTCAGCTTTAACTCCATTTACAAAACGCTCAAACCTGTTATTGTTAAGTACATCGTACACCGAATCTGGATTTACAATTAATCGCGTGTATTCAAACTCACCGCTATTCAAATTTGCAGTGTAATAATACTCTCTGAATGTAAATTCTAAATTAGCTTTATCAAGGTTTTGCATGCCATAAACCTCTATTGCTTTGCTAATTATTGAATCAGATTTACTTAGCTTTTCAGTTTCTTGAAGAACAGGATTATTACTTGGTTGACAAGAAAATAAGCCAAAAAATAAAAAGGTGAAAATTAGGTTTTTCAATTACTTAGCTGAAACTTTTATGGGTAAGGTTAATTTTTCCCACTGCAATAAAATTAAGCCACCATTAATTGAAAACGTTAGTTTTTCGACGTTCTTATCCAGCATTTTTGGAGCAACTTCAACACGCAAAACATCCTTAGATTCTTCATATTTATAAGCGCCCCATTGTTCCCAAGTTTCGTTAAAAATAACGATCCAATTTTCTTCTGTTGGAATTGTAAACAAACTGTATTTACCTGCTTTTAGCATTTTTCCTTCCACCATAATGTCTTGGCTTAATTCAATGGTTGTGGCTTCGTTAGCACCAGTTCTCCAAACTTTTTCATAAGGCACTAAATCTCCCCAAATCTCTCTACCTTTTACAAAAGGTTGAGAATAAGAAATTACTAGCTCTGCATTTCCAACTTTTCCTTCTGATTTTGCCAAAGGACTTTGTCTTTTGCTGTCTTGTGCACAAGAAACCATTGAATAACCTACAAATGCCAAAACCAAAGTAAATAGTGATAATTTTATTTTCATGATTAAATTTTTTCGAAATTCCATTAATTAAAAGATTTTATTTGTCGTGATAAGTACACAACTATGAATAACCAAATTTACCAAGTTTACGCTGATACATTTTTTAAAACTGATTTAATCGACAAACTAAAGCAACTTGAAGACAACCAAAAGCCATTGTGGGGCATAATGACACCACAACACATGGTTGAACACATTATTGGAAGCTGGTTAATTTCAAATGGAAGATTTCAAGTTAAACTTCAAACAGCAGCTGAAAAATTAACCGAAAGAAGAAATTTTCTTTTTAGTGATAAAGAGTTTCAACAAAACGTTCAAAGTGCTGAAGGAGAACCCGGTAAATTGAATAAATTAAGAAAGGATAATTTGTTGGACGCTATTATTTCTCTGCAAAAAGAGATTATTACATTTTATGATTATCATAATGAAAATCCTAAAACACTCTTTATGCATCCAGTTTTTGGTGAGCTAAACAAAGAAGAATGGCTTTTATTTCAATCTAAACATATCAAGTATCACTTGAAACAATTTAGCCTATTGTAATTTCTTTTTCATCCAAGTATTGCAACCTGTATGACCGGTTTCCCCCATAGGAATTTCCAAATATTTAAATCCGTTTAAAAGGTAAAGATGCTTTGCAGAATTCATAGAATCTAATGTTTCAAGATAACAGTAAATGTAATTTTTAGAAGCAAAATCTAAACATATTTTAAGTAGTTCTTTTCCCATTCCTTTCCCTCTTAGCTCAGGTAAAAAATACATTTTCTGCAATTCACACCAAGTTAAATCTTCTCCTTTTAATGGGGCAATTCCTCCACCACCTTTTACTTCTCCATCTATTACAACTACCCAGTATGCATAGCCATCTCTGTTATAGCTATTGTACATGTCTTCCAATTCAGGGTCTTGAGAGGCAAAGCCTGGTTTATTGGCACCAAAACTTCCTAAAACAGTTTTAATTACCTTTTTTACCTCTTCGTTATCTTCTAGCTCAATTGGCCTTATGTTAATCATGCTTTATTAGGATTTGGGCTCCAAAATTGGATATTATTCGCTTAGATTTGAAAAAATCTTGGATATTTTCCAAACAATAATTAAAATTTTGACTTTTTTGCTTTAAGAATAATTGAAATTATGAAGAAAAATTTAATGCTTATCATTTTTGTGTTTTCTCAATTTGTTGGGCTTTCTCAAAAAGAAGATTCAATTCAAATAAGAAAAATATTTAACGAGGCATTGGCAAATGGACACAGCTACAACAACTTAAGGTCTCTTTGTAAAGATGTTGGTAACAGAATTTCGGGAAGTGAAGGCGCTCAAAAAGCTGTAGAATGGGGAAATGAGTTGATGAAAAACTACGATTTCGATAGCGTTTGGTTACAGCCCATTATGGTTCCGAAATGGTACAGAGGCGCAACAGAAAAGTTAGCAATTATTACCCCCATAAACCAAGAAATTGAAGTTTTGGCTTTAGGTGGCTCCGTTGGTACCAATGGAAACTTAGAAGCACCACTTATTATAATCGAATCTTTAGAAAAACTTGAAGAAACTCCTAGCGAAATGGTAAAAGGTAAAATCGTTTTGCTAAACAAGGGCTTTGACCCCACTACCATTAACACGTTTGAAGCTTATGGACCTTGCGCAACCCAAAGGTTTAATGGGGCATCTGCAGCTGCAAAAAAAGGTGCAGTAGCTTGTTTGGTAGGATCTGCTGCAAGTCCAACCGATGATTTCCCTCATACAGGCTCAATGAGATACGAAGATGGAATTGAAAAAATTCCGACTGCTGCCATAAGCACTTCGAAGGCAGATTTATTAGAAGCTCTTTCAAAAGGAAACCAAAATATTAAGCTTGCCTTAAATTTAACTTGTAAAGATTTTGGGATGGTTCCCTCCTACAACGTTATTGGAGAGATAAAAGGAAGTGAAAATCCTGAAAATATTATTGTGGTTGGGGGTCATTTAGACAGCTGGGATGTTGGCGAAGGAGCTCATGATGACGGTGCAGGTGTAATTCACTCTATTGAAGTTTTGAGAATTTACAAAGAATTAGGAATAAAACCAAAAAACACTGTTAGATGCATTCTTTTTATGAATGAAGAAAACGGAAATAACGGAGGCAAAAGTTATGCAGAATTTGCCAAAAAAAGCGGAGAAAAGCATATTGCTGCAATTGAAAGCGATAGAGGTGGATTTGTGCCTCGTGGTTTTTCATTTGATGCCCAAAACTATCATTTGATGAATGCTCGAAAATGGGAAAACCTGCTAAAACCTTACAACATTCATATTTGGGAAAAAGGTTATGGAGGAGTTGATATTGGTCCGCTAAAAAATGACAAAATTGCTTTAATAGGCTTTGTGCCTGACCCGCAACGGTATTTTGATTTTCACCACACCGAAGATGATGTTTTCGAGAATGTTCATAAACGTGAATTAGAATTAGGCTGTGCCTCTATTGCTTCACTTATTTACCTTATTGATAAGTATGGTTTAGGAGAAGAAACTCCTTAAAAACTCCCTACAATTTTATCTAAAACTTCAGGGTAAATTTTGTGCTTCCCTTTAAAGTTTATCTTAATAATATTATCAGAAATATTGGACAGTAAAACCTCCTGCTTTTGAATGCTTTCAGCTGTTTTGTATTCATCTTCATCGCCAATGGCATAAATAATTTTAGTTTCTTTTAGTTTTTGTTTTAGAGGAGGATAATTTACATCTTCGGGAAAAGAACCTGCCCAAATCAACAAAATATCAGGAATTACACTTGCACTTGATAACCATCTAACCAAAGTAGCAGCACCTTGCGAAAAAGCGAAGCAAACCAACTTGCCACTTACATTATCTAAATAATTAGTTTTTACAAGGTTTAAATAATTAAAATTGTCAGCAATATCAGTTAACCTATCTTCTTTGGTCATCCAACTTGCACCAACTCTGCCATAAGTTCCGTTTAAGTAAAACCTATGAAATCCTTCAGGAGCAACTAAAAAGTGCTCTTCTTTATTCAAACCATTAAAAGGAGTTAAAAAATATTGCCCTAACTGGCCATAACCATGCAAGCAAAGCCATTTGAATATTGGATTTTTTGGTTCTCCATGTTGGTAAACTCTTGCTGTTTTTTGAATAGTTAATTGGTTAACCTTCATCAATTATGGTTTTATGACATTAGCTTTGCAAAATGCAAAAGCCAAAATTAAATTTACTCTACGAATTATTGCCTTCAAGAGAAGTTTCTGAAGATAAAACTGAATTGCTAATTCAACTTCATGGCGTAGGAAGCAACAAAGAAGATTTATTCTCTTTCGCTCATATGTTGCCAAAAAAATATACCATTTTAAGTACTCAAGCTCCTATAGATTATTATGGAGGTTTTGCTTGGTATAATTTATATCCCGGAGAAGATGGTTTTATTTCAAACATTCCAGAGGCCAAAGAATCTTTAAAGGCAATAAAAGAATTTATTGAAAATGCCATAACTGCTTTTGACACAAAACCTAAGGTTACATTATTGGGATTTAGCCAAGGAGCAATTTTGAGTTTGGCTACAACGCTAAATAATCCCAATTTAATTGATAAGGTTATCGCTTTAAGCGGATACTTAAACAACGATTTAATTAATAAGGAGTTAAAGGAAAATGAAATTCCGTTTTTTGCAACTCATGGAACCCATGATGAAGTAATTACCATCGATAAAGCAAAAAAAACTTATCAATTCTTTGAAGAAAATAATTACAATTTTCAATTTAAAAGTTATCCTATGGCGCATGGTGTTTCACCTGAATGTTTGCAGGATGTTATTTCTTTTTTGAGCTAATTAAACCTTAAATTCGCGCAATCTAACCACAAACAATTAATTGCATGAAAGAATTTTGGGATTCGCGCTACAAAAGTGAAGATTACGCCTACGGAAAAGAACCCAATGTATTTTTTGCCGACCAAATTGGTAATATTCCACCAGGAAAATTGCTGCTTCCTTGCGAGGGAGAAGGCCGAAATGCGGTTTTTGCTGCTGCTTTGGGTTGGGAAGTTGATGCTGTTGATTTTAGCGAATCGGGTAGAGAAAAAGCTTTGACTTTTGCTAAAAAGTCTGATGTAAATTTCAAATATTACATCAATAAAATTGAGGAGTACAAAGCCCCAACAGAGTTTTACGATGCTATCGGTTTGGTTTATGCCCATTTTCACAAACAAAACAGAAATAAAATTCATACTGAATTAATTAAATTCTTGAAGCCTGGAGGTTGGATAATTTTAGAAGCTTTTTCGAAAAAACAAATTCCTTATAACTCAGGTGGGCCAAAAGATCTTGATATGCTTTATGATGTAAATGATTTAAAGCAAGATTTTGGAAGTTTTAAAAAGGTAATTCAACAAGAGTTATTGGTAGAGTTAGATGAAGGTGAGTTTCATAGAGGAAAAGCAATGGTGGTAAGATATGTAGGAAGAAAAGCTTAATTGAAATAAGTTATTTGAACTTTGCCTTTTTTTCGCTTTACATAAGATTCTATTATTCCCCTAATATCTTGGTCATCATAGCCATATTGAATTAGACTTTTGGCTTCTTCAATATTTTTTACTGGAATATTTCGTGCTTTTATTCCATATCCAATATATCTTCCTTTTTCAAAAACCACCATCGAGTCGTTTTCTCCATCAGAGGTTTTTTCAGTAATGAAATAGGTGCTTTGCTGGGCTACAATTTTGTTAAGAGCTTTTTTAAATCGCTTTTTATAATCTTCAGAAGTTTCTTCTTTATTGCAAGCCAAATAGCAGAATTCTGTTTCAAAATATTTATCGCACTCTCCTACTCCCTCTTGAAGTCCAGTTAATTTTGGACATAAATTAAAATTCTTAACTAGTTCTGCCAAAAAGTTTCTAGCTTGGTATTGATACCTGAAGCTTATGATTGGTTTATCGTGTTTTCCAGTTTGGCCAACTGCCAATCTATCATATCCATTTTGGTCTTGGTAATGGTAAACCCCATAATTAAGCTGAATGGCTTTTAATGAGCGGTTTAAAGGAGGCCAATACTTTTTTATGGCATGTGCTTCTTCGATTAAAGCTACCATTTCGTTTGCGCAAATTTTATATTCAACATCCCAAATTCGCTTTAAAAACAGGTTTTTAGATTTTGTATTGGTATTTCCACCAAAATGGTCTGCAACCCTTGCTTTTATGTTTTTGGCTTTGCCTATATAAATAAACTTCCCTTTTCGGTCTTTAAAAAAATATAAACCCAAAGATTCTGGTAATAAGTCGAACTTAGTCTTATCAAGATTAGGCGGAATAAGAGATTCTCTAGAACGCTGATTTAAAGCAACATCAATAAACTTCTCTGCATCTTTTTCTAATAATATTTCAAAAAGCTTAACCGTAAAATCTGTATCGCCTGCAGCGCGGTGTCTTCCTTCAATTTTAAAACCTAATTGTTGTGCTATTTTTCCTAAACTGTACGAATACAGATTGGGTAATATTTGCCGGCTTAGCCTTACTGTACAAAGTTTTTTTCGAACAAATGATTTACCAAGTTTTCTAAACTCATTTCTAATAAAACCATAATCGAAGTTTACATTATGCGCTACGATAATGCAGTTTTCGGTGATTTGGTCAATTTTTTCAGCAACTTCCTCAAAGGTTGGAGCATCTTTAACCATATCGTTGGTAATGCCTGTTAGGTTTACAATGAAAGGAGGTATTGGTTTGTTGGGGTTAATTAAAGAGTCGAAAGAGTCTATTACTTTATTGCCATCATGAATTCGAATTGCAATATCTGTTATAGCATGAAATGCAGCATTTCCACCGGTAGTTTCAATATCTAAAATGGCAAACCTTTTAGGTTGTTTAATCACGCTTAAAACTGGTAAATACTTGCTCCAAATCTATGCGAAAGAAAAAACTCGTATACAAAGTATACAAGTACAATCGCAACAATAAAAATAATAGCTTTTATGGCCTTTTTGTTCAAAATGAGGATAGTTAGTGGGTAAAATTATAATAATCTTTATTAATAATTGCTTATTGTTCTAACTTCTTGACAATAGCATAAAAACCTTTGCCTATTTCTAAGTAGCCATAATCATAGCAAAAATTATAAGTATTGCCTGTTTGGGTGTTCAATATATTGGTGAAATACTCGAAATTGAACCCTCTTTTTAGCATTTCTTCTTTGGTAGATTTTGCTTTTCCATTAGGAGCTAATTCTTCTAAAATTCTTCTGTTTTTGCGAAGTGTATTATTTATGTTTCTAACTGTGTTTGTAGAGTCTTGTCTAAGCTTGTTGTTGAATGCATTTCTACAATAATCTGAACAAAATTTCTTGTCAACCCTGCCTGTAAATTCAGTTTCACACTCTAAACATTGTTTTTTCATAAAAAATATAATTAACTGTAAATGTAATATTTATCCGTTTACAAACGACAACAAACGAGTATTAATCGAAAGTAACCGACTAACAACCGAATTAA
>JABAYK010000017.1:996-2083 GCA_018609045.1 Flavobacteriales bacterium | reverse complement strand
ACAAAAATCAAATCAAAAAACAGATTAATTATTTATTGTAAAACTCGCTTTAGGCGAATTAAAATTTAGAAAAATGAAAAATTTAAGAAACTCGGTTACATTAATTGGAAGACTAGGTGCAAACCCAGAAGTTAAAGAATTAGGCAAAGAAAAGGCTGTTGCAAAAATTAGCTTGGCCACAGACGATAGTTATAAAAATGCAAAAGGCGAAAAAGTACAAAGTACGCAATGGCATACAGTTGTTGCATGGAATCGCCAAGCTAAATTTGCTGAGAAATATTTAACCAAAGGCTCACAAATAGCTATTGAAGGGAAATTGGTGCACAGAATGTATGAGGATTCAAAAGGCGAGAAAAAGTACATTACCGAAGTTATTGCTAACGAGTTTTTGATGTTAAGCTAAAAAAACTCCATCATTAAAAAGGGCGCTTTGCAATGCAAGGCGCCCTTTTTTTGTTTAATAATTTTAGCAAAGTCAATACGAAATTTCTATGGTTCCTTCTGTTCTTACAGGGCCTTTGTAATCTGGCTCAAATTTGGCGCTTTGGGCAGCAAATTGAGCTTTAGTATATAAATATTCACTTGTTGTGGTACTTCCTATTCCTCCTGGTTTTGCACTAATTACGTTTCCATTTTGGTTTACCACAATATTAACAACAACTACACCAGTAGTTCTTGTTCCATTTGATATTGTAGGCACTTGCACCATTTTACGATCCTTGATATTGTATTTAATGGTGTAATTTCCCGATTTTACTGTTTTAATATTTTCTTCTGCAGCAATAAGCTTTCCATCATAAGGAACATACTCATCAAAAAATAAAGAGCTTACTTCTACCATTGGGTATTTTACAAGGTTTCTATTAACAGCTATTGATAAAACATCGTCTTGAATTCCCATTACAACACCTTTTACTTTTTCACCATTCTTTAAAACCAAAGTATGTTGGGCAAATACAGAAATGAAACAATTACAAATAAAGAAAACCAAAAAGTATTTTTTCATAATTAACGTTTTTTCAAAACTATTTTATTGGATTGTAAAATTTTTTGAAATTAATAAGCAAATCCTCAATTTTTTTATCAT
>JABAYK010000017.1:408-986 GCA_018609045.1 Flavobacteriales bacterium | reverse complement strand
TGAAATCTGCTAATTTTAATTTTTTAATAAAATATAGCTTAAAGTACTAAAGTGCTTAAAAAAGATTTTAGTTCCCGAAATGCACAACCATAAAATTTTTTGGGTTTAAAGGCTTGTTATTTTCTCTTATTTCATAATGTAAGTGAGGGCCAGAAGAGTAACCGGTATTGCCAACATATCCGATAAGTTCACCTGCTTTTACATCTTGTTTAGGTTTTACAACAAAAGAGGTTAAGTGAAAATACTTTGTTTTGTAACCGTTTTTGTGGTTAATTAGAACCCAATTTCCTGCAGACTTAGAAAACTGGGCAATTTCTACAATTCCGTTTGCGGTTGCGTAAATTGGTGTTTCGGGTTTAGCTGCTAAGTCAATTCCCTTGTGAGGGCTTGGTTTTTTTAAAACGGGGTGCATTCTATTTGGATTAAAATGTGAAGAAATGCTGTAGTCTTTTTCCTTTAATGGTATATATATGGGTCTATTTGCTTCAAATTCTAATTCAATTATTTCTTTTTCTTCAATAGATAAATTGGGTATTTCAGAAAGGTTAATAGTAAAAATGTTGGCCAGTTCATTTTCT
>JABAYK010000017.1:0-398 GCA_018609045.1 Flavobacteriales bacterium | reverse complement strand
AAGAATTGGTAAATACTTCACCTTTTTCATTTGTTTCTTTTGGGTTATCTAATTCATAAATTGTTGAATTTATTATCAAAACTTCTTCAATTTTCATTAACTCACCCAGCACAGAGCGTGATTCTTCTACATCAAAAAATGAAGCATTTCTTGGCTTCCTGGCTTCCAATTCTTGTGCTTTTTTTACAAGCCTTGGGTCAAGGTTTTTGCCTTCAAACTCTAAAACTTCCTTTTCTCTATCTATTTCATACTTAATGTACTGTAGGTGAAGGCTATCTAATTGTGCTTTATAGTCATCTGCATATTTTTTTTCGGCCTTTTCTTGCTTTTTTCGAAATGCTTCTTCCTCTGCCTTCATTTTTTCAAAACCCGATTGAGACATCACTAAAAAAGGAGTA
>JABAYK010000113.1:18497-18903 GCA_018609045.1 Flavobacteriales bacterium | reverse complement strand
GCCTTACATTACCTAAAAATTTAAAGCACAACGATAATTTTTTATCTGGAAAAAAGTATTCATCTTTTTTTAGAACATTGTATAACGCAAGTTATTTAAATAACGAAATGTCTAGCAAAGCATTAAATTATTTATCAAAAACAGGTTATGGTTTTGGCATAAAACAATCTGTGCCTCAAAACATAGTTCTTTGTCATAAGTTTGGTTACCAAATAGAGAATAGCAATAATTTTCAATTGCACCATTTTGCCATAGTATATCATCCTCGAAAAACATATTTGATAGGGGTAATGACCAAAGGAAACTATGTTGAAGAGTTAAAAAAGGCAATTACAGATCTTGCCCAAATTTGTTATAGTGAAGTAGACCAACAAACCCAAAACGAGTTACAAGGCTTGCCTAAAGA
>JABAYK010000113.1:0-18487 GCA_018609045.1 Flavobacteriales bacterium | reverse complement strand
AAAGATTTAGAATAGGCTCAAACTGAATTCAAATCCTATGATGTGGCTTCTTAAAGGAGATTCAATGTTGAATTCTTCTTCAAAAATGTAATAAAGTTGAATTTTATATGGGTCGCCTTTTCCAAATTCATAGGTTAATCCGCCTTCGAGACGATATTGGTAAAAGTTTGAAAAATCAAAAGTGTTTCTGAAAAATATTTCAGGTTCGGTGTACAGATAGAAATCTTTGCCAAATTTCTTTTTAAAATTTATTTGGTATCTAAAGCGATAATCATCTTTCTGAAATTCAGGTACATCAAGATTGTATTGCAATCTTAATCTTTGCTTTAGCCAAAGTTTATTCGGCAAATTATGATTTAAGCTTTGGTCTAGTTGCAAACGATGGCTGAACTGATTTATGTCATCGCTAAATCTGTAAGCAGGTGATATTCTATAAATTTTTCCAACTTTAAAATTAAGCCCAACTTCATAAAAATGCCTTTCGATAGATGTAAGATTATTTTCAAACCTAATTTGTTGTGCAAAACCAAGTTCTACTTTTTTGCTCAAGTCAACCTCTTGGTTTAGTCCTGTCCAAACCCTAAAGTCAGTTTGGTTTTGGCTAAAACCAACAATTGGTAAAAAGAATAGAATAAATAGAGCCTTTTTCAAAATCAATGGATTCTTTTATAGTAAATTCTAATTTTTGCAGAATCTCTTAAAAAGTCACTTTCAATAACTTCGTATCTAAGAATTTCTTTTCCTGTTCTGTCTTCTAAGTCTTTAATTAGTTCTTCTTCATTCTCTGCAGTTAGGTTTTCAACTTTTTCGTACATAATCATTTGTGAAGTAATGCCTGATGCAAATCCTTTTTCTAAAATAGCCACAACGCCTACTAAAAATACATTAATAAAAACCAACTCGTAAATGGAGCTTGCAGCAAAACCTATCGCATTAATTACCGAAAGACCTATTATCACAAACATGTAGGTCATTTCTTTAACAGGAATAGAAGTAGTGCGATAGCGCAGAATAGAGAATACTGCAAATAAGCCAAATCCAAAACCCATTGATAGCTCTGTTTTGCCAAATAAGTGACAAATAAAGAAGATAACAGGGGAGAACACCATGTAGGAAAACAAGAACTCGCTTCCCTTTTTGGTTGGTTGGTATATTTTTTTAATTAGAATTAACGCTGAAATTGTATTGATAATAAGTTTTACCAATAAATCTGTAAAAGACTGCAGTTCTAGTGGCATGCCCAAAATAGCTCCTCCGGTTTCGTGCAATATGGTCATACTGCTATTTTGTTAAAGTTTTTATGTAAATATCTGTGGAGAGGTAAAAAGTTATTCTTTCTAACATCTTCATAAAGCATAGATACACCTGAACAATATTTAGAAAATGAAACAGGATAATATTTTAGCACTTTTAAAGCCTTTAAAAAATCACTTTGAAAACTCAATTTTGGTTGTTTTACCTCTGCAACTAACATTTCGGGGTAAGCAATAGATTGGTTTGAAGCACTTTGTGTTAAGTTTAAATCAAAAGTTGCTTTTTCAGAAAAATCTTTATTTGCCAACGTAATCCTTGAATACTTTATGTTGATTTTTTCTTCGAGGAAAGGGCTTGTATGAAGTACCTTACTTTTTGATCTTAATTCTTCGAAAGGGTAGGACTCGTTTGGTAAAAATGGAATTCTAACTTTTTCTACTTTGTCTTTGTTAGAGCGTTTTTTCTGTTCTAGGTAGCTTTTTTCGGATGTGCTATAGCTTCTCGCTCTAACTTTTACCCGGTTAAGTTTTTGTGAATGATGATCATGATAAAACTTAAAATCGGGTGTATCAAAATATGTATTTGTGTAATGTGTAATTCTAGAGCCTTTTACTTCTAGAATAAAGGCATTTTCTTTAGAAGAAAATTCTTCGAAGAGAAACAATAACTTTTCTTTTGGAATTAAAAACTTAATATCCACGCGCCTTTGCAACGGAATAGCTTCCAATTCGGCCAACGAAAATGATTTAAAATTGCTTAGAACCTCCAAATTAATATACTGTAATGTAGATTGGCTCTACTTCAACATTGTTCTGTTTTTTGCCAATTTTTATTTCTTTAATAATTGGTTCAATTTCTTGAGGACATTTTTGACATTCTGAATAAACATAAACCTTGTAATTGCCCGGATGTAAATAGTCAAACTTGTACATACCGTTATAAGTTGTTCTTACATCATCATCAGCAATAGGGGTTTCATCATCACCATAAATAATGTAAACTCTTTCGTCTAAAGCATCATACTCTGCAATAACAGAGTTTTGTATGCGCTCACGTTTTTGAACAATTACTTTTCCTGTTATTGTAGCTTGCCCGCCTTGACCTTCAACTTTTTCGCATGAAACAATTCCAATAGAAAGAAGAAAGGCTAGTGATATGTTGATTAAACTTTTCATTTTTTAATAAATTTTTGAATACCGTTTTCTGTTTTTAACCAATAAACACCTTGGCTTAAATTTTCGGTATTAATATGGGTTATTGAGTTTCTTTTTTCTTGTTGAATTAACTTCATATCAGCATCATAAACTTGATACTCATCCACGGCTTTTTTAATAAATAAATTATCTTTACATGGATTTGGATATATTTGATTATCAGTATTTTTATTTAACTTACTTAAACCTACACTTAAATTTCCATAACCAATTGTTGGGTACATATATCTCCAATCTCCAGTACCATCAGGCCAACGACCATAACTAACATTTGAGCTTTGTTCTGGGTAATCAATTCTATCTGTTGTTGTTAGAAATTTATTGGTTAAAACCACACTTTCGCCACTGCCTGAAAGACCAAAATTGGTATGTAAACCTGGTTGTAAAATTTGATCATCACACCAAATAACTAAATAACTATTTGGTAAAATAAATGTATCAGGAAATGGCCACTTTGTTGGGAAACTAGCGTTATCACTCAAATAATAGCCTAACATAAAAACAGTATCAGTAGATAGGTTAACCAATTCTACAACATCATCGTATTCGCCAGATGGGTCGGCAACCATATTTCTATTTGAAGCCAAAACCTCATTAATGCTTAAACCTTGGGAAAAACCCACAGCGGGAGATAAGGAAACTAAGGTAAAAAGTGAAAAAAGAAAGTTTTTCATAATTTGATATTCATAATTCGGTGCCTAAAATAAGCCAAGATTGAACTGTAAAGTAACGCAAACTTTACAATTAGTTAAAATACAATTGTTAAATGTTAAACAGCAAATTGGTTGGATAATTGGTCTTCAAGTGCAGAGAGGCTTTCCAATTGTTTTTCCCACCTAGAAAGGAATTGGTCTAATTCTTTTTGAATGTTACCATGCTGAAAAGCTAATTGTTTTGATTTTTCGGGGTCGTTCATCAAATCAGGATTCAACATTTTTTCTTCCAATTCAGCCAATTCTCCTTCTTTTTCTTCAACCTTTTTTTCGGTGTTGTTAACGTCTTTTTTTAGTTGTCGAATTTCTTTTTCTAATTCCTTTTTGGCTTGGTAGTCAACTTTTTGCTCCGAAGGCTTTTCTTGTTTTTCTTTCTTTGCTTTTTGTTCAGCCTGTTTCTTTTGGTTATCTAGCTCAAAGCTTCTAAAGTTTTCGTGTTTTTTCTTATCCAAAAACTCATCTATGGTGCCCAAATGCTCTTTTACCTTGCCATCAATAAACTCATAGGTTTTATTAGTTAAGCCTTGCAGAAAATCTCTATCGTGAGAAACAATTATTAATGTTCCGTCATAATTATTCAAAGCATTTTTTAAAATTTCCTTAGACGACATATCCAAGTGATTGGTAGGCTCATCTAAAACCAATAAGTTGTAAGGATCTAAAAGTAGTTTGGCAATGGCAAGTCTAGATTTTTCACCACCTGAAAGAACTTTTACTTTTTTGTCAATCTCTTCAGCACCAAACAAAAAGGCTCCTAACAAACCTCTAAGTCTAGAAACATTCCGCCATTCATCTGTAGCAATATTGTCTAAAGTTTCGAAAACGGTTTCCTCTGCATTTAGGGTGTTTTCTTGAATTTGGGCATAATAGCCAAGTTTAACATTGTGTCCAAGGTTTATTTCTCCCATGGTAGGTTTTAGGCCATTAATAAGCTTTACCATGGTTGTTTTGCCCATTCCGTTTTTACCTACAAAGGCAACTTTTTCGCCTCTTAAAATTTCGAATTCGGCGTGGTTGAATACCTTTTTTTCTTCGTAATGTTTTGAAAGCTCTTTGGCTATTAAAACCTTATCACCACTGCGCGGAGCAGGAGGGAAGTTAATTTTTATGGCTGATGTTTCTACATCATCAATTTCAATACGCTCAACTTTTTCGAGCTGCTTTTGCTTAGATTGAGCTTGTTTGGCTTTTGTGTTTTTTGCTTTAAACCTTTCAATAAATCTTTCTTGTTGTTTAATGTATTGATCTTGGTTCTTTTTAGATGCCAACTGAATTTGAATACGCTCTTCTCTAATTTGCAAAAACTTAGAGTAGTTTGCTTTGTAATCGTACATTTTACGATTTACAATTTCTAGAGTACGATTGGTAACGTTATCTAAAAACATTTTATCATGCGAAACCATCATCATGGCGCCCGGATAGTTGATAAAAAAATCTTCTAACCACATGATTGAATCAATATCTAAGTGGTTTGTAGGCTCATCTAACAGAATTAAATCGGGCATTGAAAGTAGAATCTTGGCTAATTCTACACGCATTTGCCAACCTCCACTAAACTCTTTTATACTTCTTTTAAAGTCTGCTGGTTTAAAGCCTAAACCTTTTAAAACACGTTCGGTTTTGCTATCAATATCTGAAGCATCGTGTAAACCAAGCTTTTCGTGTAGCTCAGTTAACCTGGTAATTAAATCGAGATAACTTTGAGATTCATAGTCAGTTCTTTCGGCCAACTGAACTTCAATTTCCTTTATTTCCTTTTCAAGATTAAGAATATGATCGAATGCAGTTTTTGCCTCATCAACAATTGTTTTTTCTGAGTTTACCTTAATTTCTTGTGGCAAATAACCAACTGTAATGTTGGGTTGAAAAACAATAGAGCCTTCGGTAGGGGCCATTAATCCATAAACCAACTTGAGTAAAGTTGATTTACCTGCGCCATTTTTACCAATAAGGCCAACACGGTCTTTAGCGGTAATTTGAAAATTAAGTCCTGAAAATATGTCTCTGCCTGAAAAACCTGCAGTTAAACCTGATACTGATAGCATTTTGCAAAAGTACCACTAAGAGTTGTTTTAAAAAACATTACATCAATTAGCAAGTTAAATTTTTTAATAATAAATCAATCCTTTAAAGAAACAGATTTTATGTTGTCTTTGTAAACTCTATCTATGTAAATCATTCTAGGATCTATTGCTGCTTTGGCAGGAAGAGAATCCAATTGAAAGGTAAATTCAGCTTCATTTTGATTAATTAATACCCGTTTTTGAAACATCAAGTCTTTTTCATCATCATCGGCAAAAAAGCCTAAATCTACCCATTCATTTAGAGGTACTTTGGTTTCATTTCCAATGGTATCAGCTTTAATTTTATAAGCTTCAATATTTAAAGTGACGTTGAATTTTCCATTTTCCAATTCTTCATATTTCGCTTCTTTCATCCTAAAATCGTAAAGGGTAATTTCTTTAAACCAATCGGTAATTAAATACTTAAGCGAATCGGGTACTTGAGGCTCTAAATGTTTCATAAAGTCTAAAGAGGTCGGGTAGGGAGGTTCTTTGTACCTAAACTCTTCTAAAAAGCTCTTCATGGCTGAATTAACATTGTCTTCGCCAATAAAATCTTGCAAAGCATAAAGAATTACAGAGCCTTTTCCGTAATGAATATATGTTTGGTTTTCAACTTTGTAAAGTGGTAGTTCTTTGTCGGTTTCGCCACTTCTGCCTCTTAAATATCTATCGTGGTCATATTTCAAGAATTCTCTCATTTTCATTGGAGATGATGAAATACTTTTCATGGTCATTAATGATGAATACTCCGCAAAGCTTTCACTCATCATGGTGCCGCCTTGCATATTTGCTCCAACCACTTGATGTGCCCACCATTGATGTGCCATTTCGTGCGCAATTACCGCATCAATAACGTTGTTGTCGGTTTCATCTTCAAGATCAATTACAAAACCAAAACTTTCGGAGTATGGCATTGTACCAGGAAATGCTTGGGCAAAGTTGGCATACCTTGGGAATTCAATTATCCTGCATTGTTTGTGATAATACGGACCAAAATTTTTGGTATAATAAGCCAATGAACGCTCAACTGCGTCAAGCATTTTTTCAATGTTTACGCTGTGTTTACTGTCATAAAATACTTCAATATCTACATCGTTCCATTTTCTTTTGGCTACTTCATAATTGGCAGAAATAAACGAGTAAAAGTTTTGAGATAGATGGTCAACTTTGTATTGATAATAGTTTCTGCCATTTTCTTCCCATTGTTTAATTAACGAGCCCGGAGCTATTGCAATTTGGTTGCTTGAGGTAGAAATAATAGTTTCAACGTTGATGTAATCTGATTGGCCATTGCTTAAATAATTTGCCATGCAATTTGCAGAGCAATTTTCTTCTAACTCGGGCATTCTATCTTTTGGTTTTAAATCAAATTTCTTGCGCTTGTTTTTGTCTGAAAGCTCAATAGATTCATTGTATCCTAAAGTTGGTAAAATGCTAAAGTTATTGATAAAAGTTCCGTTTTTAACAATGCTTGTATTGCCTGTTTGATTTTCAAATCCTTTAGTAATGTAACTTGTGGTAATTTCAATATCCATTGACTCACCGGGTTGAAGGGCAGGGGAAAGCTGATAAATTAAGTACCCAAAATTTTCATCTTCAAATACCAATTTACTGTTAGGAATATTAAACTCAGGATTCCAGTCTTCATCAATGGTATAATGTAATGAATCAATTGGTTTTTGAGATTGATTGGTATAAGTAAGCTGAGCCTGTACTTTTAAATCTCGCTCATTTGGGAAGATATCTATTTGATATTTTACATTGGTGGTTTTAGGCAAGTTTACATTTTGGTATTTTTTATACGTTTTTTCATATTCAACCGCCATTTCTTCATACTGATCTGATGATTTGTAAGGATTTAAAACTTGTGTGTTATAGTATACAAATCCTGCTGTAGCAATCCACAAAACAAAAAGTACAGTTAAAACCCTAAAGTAAGTTTTGGGTATTTTTTTTCGAGCATTGAAAATTCTTTCTTTCAATACAACTGAATTTCCTCTAACCCATAATATGCCTGCCAAAAGAATGCAAACGGCAGAAAAAAGAATCCAATAAACATTAAACCAAAGTTTGCCTAAAACACCAGGACCAAAGCCATTTAAATCTGAGTAGGTTAGGCTTGGGCCGCCTCCAATTGAAAGCATATTACTTTGTACATCTGCCACAGAAAGCACTATTTCCCAGATAAAAATTATTAAAATGGAAATAAAATATCCAATGTATTTGTTGTTTACCATTACTTGTATGAAAATCATAAATCCACTCCAAACTAGGTAAATAGGCAGTTTGTCATATAAAAAGTCGAGTAAATAAACATCAAGTTCAATTCGGGTATAACCATTAAGTAATTGGTAACCAATACCAATAAGAATAAATGAAAAATATAAAACAGTTGTTGCTCCAACTATTGATAAAGCCTTCGCTATAAGCGATATAAAAGAAGTATGAGGAGTTGCATCAACAACTTCGTTTATTTTATTATCTCTATCGTGCCAAATTAGTTCACCACTAAAAAATACTAGGATAATGATGATGAATATACCAGATGAACCACTAATATCATCTAGAACTTTATAGGTTAAAGGATAAGATTTTAAACCGAAATACTCAAAGCCTCCAAAGAGCGAAGAAACCAATAAGATTAAGTTGAAAATGAATAATATTCTGAAAGTTGTGCTTTTTACAATACTTAAAAAGTTGATTTTAAAAAAGCTTTTAAAATGAAGCCATTCAGTTGAACTTCCATAAATAGGTTGAACTTTTGGCTGAATTTCACTAAACTCCTCTTTTTCTTCTTTAGCCTTTTCGGCTTTTACCTTTTTGTTTTTTTGTTGGAAAGAGAAATTAAAGTAAGATATTAATAACACTCCAAACCCAAGCGCAACCCAAATTAGTCTGTTGTACAAAAGCAACCCTGTAAAGCTTGGCGAAATGGTATTTTTCTCAATAGGAGTAAAGTACTTTGAAAATAGACTGTAAGCCCTAATTCCAAAAGTATCGGTTAATGCTGCGATGGTTTCGTTATCAATATCAGATAATAAAGTTCCTGAAACTAAGTAGCCAACTATAATTAACAATGAACCTACAAAAGAAATTACAGTGCTTTTCCATTTATTGGCCATAGCAAATATTACAGTGCCAGCAAAAAACATGTTAGGCAAAACAAAAATGAAATAGCTAGAAATAAACGTTTGTAAAGGAGCAGGGCCAAACCGCGAAGCATCAATCCAACCCGCAGCAGGAGCTACAATAGAGCCAATTATAGAACCAAGATAAACGCCCAACATTGGAATATTAGAAAGCAATACTGCGCCAAAAAAGCGACCAAAGAAAAAGCCAGGTTTGCTTAACGGTGTTGAGAAAAGTATTTCGTTAAACCCGCTGCTATAATCTCTTAAGGCAGCATTGTTAAAAAATGCAGTGGCAATTAACAACCCAAATAAACTCATTACAGTTGTGTAAATGGTAACAACATGTGGCGAATTGCGCAATACATTGCCAACTGAACCACCTATTTGTACATTGTCGCTAGAGGTTGCCCCAAATACTAGCAAAGCCATTAGCCCCAAAAAAATGTACACCATGGGTTGCTTTAAAGTGTACCGTAACTCTGTTAAAAAAAATGTTTTAAACATGATTTTGGTTTTGGGTTAAACTAATTGATTTGTAGTGTTAATTTTTGAGAAAAACACGTCTTCTAAATTTGGCTCAACTTGTTGAAAACCATCACCTGGGTTAGTGCTACTTAAAACATGAATTAAAGGTAATCCACCAACCATTTTATTTGAAATAACGGAGAAATTTTTAGCATAATTATCAAGTTCTTCTCTCGAAACTATTTTTTGGTAAACCATTCCTTTTAGTTCGTCAATAGCCGTTTGCGGGGCTCCTTTAAATACTATTTGTCCTAAATTCATAATTGCCATTTGGGTGCAAAGCTCTCTAACATCATCAACAATATGGGTTGATAGAATAACAATAACCTCTTTACCAACATCTGCCAAGAGGTTGTAAAAACGGTTTCTTTCGCCAGGATCTAAACCTGCTGTTGGCTCATCAACAATTATCAATTTTGGATTACCTAAAAGCGCCTGAGCAATACCAACACGCTGTTTCATGCCACCTGAAAAGCCTTTTACGCTCTTGTTTCTTTTATCGTATAGATTTACCTTGTTGAGGTAGTATTTTACCAATTCTTTTCGCTCTGAAGACTTTGAGATTCCCTTTAAAATAGCCATATGATCTAGTAATTGCTCTGCGGTAATTCTAGGATAAACACCAAACTCTTGCGGCAAATAACCCAATACTTTTCTCAATTCATTGGGTTGGTTAAAAATATCATTATCGTTAAGGATTGCAGAACCAGAGTCTGCCTCTTGCAAGGTTGCTAATGTTCTCATTAACGATGATTTACCTGCGCCATTTGGGCCAAGTAAACCGAACATGCCATTTTCTATTTCAATGGATACATCATCTAAAGCCTTTACGCCGTTTGGATATGTTTTAGATAAATTGTTGATTTTTAAGATGTTCATATTGGTATTTTTAAGGAACATCAAAAAAAAGAAAAGTTAGCTACAAAACCTTGTATTGTTTATAAGTGGGAATTTTTTAATAAGGATAAAAGGTTTTTTTGTTTAAATGGAAAACAAAAAAATCCTTATTTCCCCATCCCAACCTTAAACTCACTTGTAAAGTGGAATTTTATCTCTGGATAATTTTCTTGCGCCATTCTAAGCATCCAAGCAGAAGGAGCTAAAAACACATAGTTTCCATCTTTATCTACAGCAATTTCGGTTTGTTTAATTCTAACAAACTCTTCCATTTTTGCTTTGTTGGTGGTTGTCATCCAACAAGCTTTGTAAAAGCCCATGCTTTGAAAAACAGCCGATGCAGCATATTCGTTTTTCAAACGGTATTGAATAACCTCAAACTGAAGTTCGCCAACTGTTCCAATAATTTTCTTGTTTCCTAAGGTTTGGGTAAACAATTGAGCAACACCTTCTTCGGTTAATTGTTGAAGGCCCTTGTCTAATTGCTTAGACTTCATCGGGTCTTTGTTGATTACCTCCTTAAATATTTCAGGAGAAAACGAAGGAATTCCTTTGTACATCATTTCTTCGCCTTCGGTTAGGGTATCTCCAATTTTAAAGTTTCCGGTATCATATAATCCAACAACATCTCCCGGAAAAGCCTCTTCAACAACACTTTTGTCTTGTGCCATAAAAGTTGCAGGATTAGCAAACCTTACATCTTTATTTAACCTTACATGTTTAAAGAATTTATTGCGTTCAAATTTCCCTGAACAAACCCTTAAAAAAGCAATTCTGTCTCGGTGGCGAGGATCAATATTAGCATGAATTTTAAATACAAATCCCGAGAATTTCTCTTCTGTTGGAATAACTTCTCTTGTGTTTGTATTTCTTGGCAATGGGGCAGGAGCAATGTTAACAAAAGTGTCAAGCAATTCTTGCACACCAAAGTTGTTTAACGCACTTCCAAAAAATACAGGGGCCAATTCACCTCTTTGGTAGGTTTCTTTTTCAAAAGGCTCGTAAACGCCTTCAATTAACTCAACATTTTCTCTTAAATCGTTTGCAAAATTATGCCCAACTAAATCATCTAAAGCAGAGTCATCAAGGTTGTTTATTTCAACCACATCTTTGGCAACTTTGGTTTTGTTTACATCAAAAAGTCTAACGCTGCTGTTAAAAATATTGTAAACTCCTTTAAAGGTTTTACCAATACCAATTGGCCAACTTAAAGGCCTTACTTTAATGTTAAGTTTTTCTTCTAACTCATCAAGTAGCTCAAAACCATCGCGTCCTTCACGATCCATTTTATTGATGAAAATAATAACAGGAGTATCTCGCATTCTGCATACCTCCATCAAGCGTTCAGTTTGAGCCTCAACTCCTTTTACACAGTCAATTACCAAAATAACACTGTCAACTGCAGTTAAGGTTCTGTATGTATCTTCAGCAAAATCTTTGTGACCAGGAGTATCTAACAAGTTCACCAACTTGTTTTTGTAATTGAAAGTCATAACCGAAGTGGCAACAGAAATACCTCTTTGCTTTTCAATTTCCATAAAATCTGAAGCAGCAGTTTTCTCAATTTTATTGTTTTTTACAGCACCTGCAGTTTGAATGGCTCCTCCAAAAAGTAGAAACTTTTCGGTTAATGTAGTCTTGCCAGCATCGGGGTGACTAATAATGGCGAAGGTTTTTCTTTTTTCTATCTCGGTCTTTATACTCATGTCTGCTTAAAAGGGCTGCAAAATTACCTTAATTTAATTGAACCTCTTATTTTTACAGTTGTACTTTTATACAATCAATTTCCTCAAACTTTATTTTTATGAATACCCGAAAATTAAACATTGCCATTTTGCTTACTGTTTTTTTGCTTGGATTCTCCCAATTACAAGCCAATCAAGGTAATCCTTATGAAAACACTATATATAGAGCAACCTTAGGGCAATCGTTTGCAGCAGAAATAAAAAATGGTGAGTTATACACTTGGGGAAACAACATATTTGGTCAACTTGGTTTAGGTGATTCTTTGCCTAAAATGGGAGTTTTCAAGGTAAATCCAGAAACAGATTGGAAACAAATTTCTGCAGGAGCAAACCATGCTTTGGCAATAAAAACTGATGGAACATTGTGGGCTTGGGGAGCAAATCAATCAGGTCAATTGGGTACAGGTGATTTATCAAAAAGAAATTCGCCAACACAAATTTCTCAAACCAAAAGATGGATTTACGTGGAAGCGGCTCAAAATCATTCTATAGCATTAACATCAGATGGTGAATTATGGGCTTGGGGAGATAATTCTTTCGGTCAATTAGGATTAGGAAATACACAAAACCAAAGCTCTCCAGTTCAAGTAGGTAATAATTTTGATTGGACGCAAATTTCATCAAAAGGAAATTTTTGCTTGGCTAAAAAAGTAGATGGCACCATTTGGGCTTGGGGCGAAAATCAATTTGGCCAATGTGCCGACTCAACTATTACAAATGTTTTATCTCCAAAGCAAATAGGAGGTGATGATACATGGAAAGAGGTATTTGCAGGAAAAAATCATGCAGGAGCAATAACTTCTTACGGTGCGATTTTTTTGTGGGGAGACAATAGCAAAAATCAAATTGATACTTCATCAAACGGAAGTTTTAACATTTCTCAAAAAATAAAAGCTGGTAAAAATTGGGTAAAGCTCGCTTTAGGTGAGGCTCATACAATTGCTTTAAAAGCCAATGGAACTATTTCTGGTTGGGGAAATAACGATTCCAATCAAATATCGAATGATACTACTTCAGTAATTAAAACGCCCAAATTAATTGGAAGCCAAAATAATTGGGTTGCTATTTACAGCAATGGAAAAACAACTTTTGGGTTGCAAGCCCAAGGAACATTAAAAGGGTGGGGAGATAATTCTCAAAATCAAATTGGAGTTGGAGTAAATTCAATTAAAACTCCTCAATTAATAAGCAAAAACAAAAGTGAGTGGGTTTCTTTAAATGGCGGACCTTACACAACAATTGCCATACAATCTAACGGAAATTTATTGGTTTTTGGAGACACTCCAGCCAATGGTGCTTGGGGATACTTCCAACAACCACAAAAAGTAGGAAACGATAGCAATTGGGTAGCAGGTTTTGCCGGGCAAAATCATTATTTCGCCCTAAAAGCAGATGGCACTTTATGGGGTTTTGGCTATGGTACAAGTGGAAAGATAGGTGTGGGTTCAACTAGCAACCAATTAAATCCAATTCAGGTAGATACAAACCACAATTGGCTCGAAGCAGCAGGAACATCAATTAGTAGTTTAGGTTTAAGGGCCAATGGTACAGTTTGGACTTGGGGTTGGAATGCAAATGGAAATTTAGGTATAGGTTCGGCCAATAGCACTATTAGAGATGTACCTGGTAAAATGGG
Organism: Flavobacteriales bacterium; assembly: GCA_018609045.1. Taxonomy (GTDB): domain Bacteria; phylum Bacteroidota; class Bacteroidia; order Flavobacteriales_G; family Salibacteraceae; genus JAAZVO01. Next base: position 5,306 of record JABAYK010000113.1, on the reverse strand, counting down.
AATAGATTCTAATTGGATAAATATTGATGCAGGAATTAGTTTTTTAATGGCTCAAAAAAGTGATGGAACACTTTGGGGATGGGGAAAAAATACTGCGGGTCAACTTGGAAATGGCGGAACATCAGACTATGCATTTCCTTTTCCTGTAAGTGGTTCAAACAGTTTCAAAAAATTTGTTTGCAATGGGGATAACACTTTTGGTTTAACTGCCGATGGTAGACTATTTGGTTGGGGATTTAACAATACAGGAGAACTTGGAAAAGGCTCAACAGGCAACAGTAATTTCCCAACACAAGTGGTTGGAGGAAAAACATGGGTGAATATTTCAGCTGGCCAAGGGCATTCATTAGCTATCAGAGATAATGGTGAGCTTTGGGGCTGGGGAAGTAATGGTTTAGGCCAATTGACAATTCCAATAACTCAAACAAGCTATTTAAGTCCTGAGTTGTTAGATCCTACAGAAAGTTGGTACGAAGTTTTTGCAGATGGACAAGCATCTTTATTGATAAAAACCCAAAAGGCTACATATTGCGGAAGTGGAAGAAATGATAGAGGTAAGTTGGCCAATGGAACCTTGAATAATATAACTGGGTTAAGTTGCAATGGAGATTTAGTAAATCTGTTTATTACTAAAAACCCGCAAAACAAAAGTGCTTGTGATGGAAGTCAAGTTGGTTTTAAGGTTGAGGCAATAAACACTTTAGGCTACCAATGGCAATATAGTAACGATGGAGGTTTAAGCTGGCAAAACCCAGCTGGTGGTTTTGTAGGGCAAAATTCCGACTCTTTAACCCTGATAAATGCAGATACTACCTTTAAAAATTATCAATTCAGGTGTGTATTTACTGGACAATTAAATAATGATACTTCCACAATTGCTATTTTACATGTTGATACTTTGCCCAGTATTTCAATTTCAGGAATCGATGAAATATGTTTGGGAGATTCTTCTATTATCACAGCAAATGGGGGAAGCTCCTATTTGTGGAACACTGGTGTAAGTTTTACAAGCTTTCCTGTATTTCCAACCTCAACTACAAGCTATTCAGTAGTTGGCACAAATTCGAATACAGGTTGCAGCAATACAGCAAATTTCACCATAAAGGTCAATCCTTTACCTAATGCAATAATAACAGGTTCTAATTTAATATGTGAAGGAAGTTCAGTAACTTTAACTGCCTCGGGGGGCGATGTTTTTCAATGGAGTGATGGTTCTAATGCAAATCAACTAACCATAACGCCACCAAGCAGCGTTTCTATTTTTGTAACAGTAACCAATAGCTTAACTGGTTGCCAAAAAGTAGCTTCAAAAGTGATTAACCTTAAACCAATGCCTGATACATCAATTTCTGTAGCGTTTGATTCTACAGTTAATACCTCTTATGGAGCATATTTTTTAAGTGCTAATGGAAGTGGAAGTTACAGATGGTTAGATTGTGATAACAATTTTTTACCGGTTTCAGGGCAAACCAATAAATCCATTTATCCTGCAGATAGCTTGAATAATTATGCTTTGAGAATTGATTTAAATGGATGTATTGATACCTCTAATTGTTTCGAAATCTATAAGGTTTATAATTCTGTTGGATTGACCGAAATGGAAAGTCAAGTTCAATCCGTAACACAAAGTGATAATTTAGTTTCTCTTTACTTTAAATCTTCAGAGAATAGAACTTTAGAGTTAATTGATGTTTCAGGAAAATTGATTAAATCATTTCAATCTAAATCAGAATTTGTAGAAATACCAATACAAAATTTAGCTTCTGGTATTTATTTATTGAAAATAAATGCTGAAAACCGTATAAATGACGTTTTTAAACTATATCGTTAAATTGATTTAAATCATTCTTTTTTATTGGGTTAAACTCACTTTTTTGTAGATATTTTTTGTTAATTATGCGATAATAATATTATTTGCATAAAAATTATTTATGAAACTCATAAACAGAGTTTTAGCAAATAGTAAATCTTAAAAATTTTACAGAAATGTCAAAAATTATTTGGACAAAAACAGATGAAGCTCCAGCTTTAGCAACATATTCTTTATTACCAATCGTAAAAGCGTTCACCAATTCAGCAGGAATAGATGTTGAAACAGCAGATATTTCTTTATCAGGAAGAGTTATTGCTTATATGGCTGAATATTTAAAGCCCGAACAAAGATTAGAAGATGAGTTAGCCAAATTGGGAGAAATGGTAAAAGAACCAGATGCCAACATTATCAAATTACCTAATATCTCGGCCTCTTTGCCACAACTAAAAGCAGCCATAAAAGAGCTTCAAGAAAAAGGATATAATGTTCCAAATTATCCAGAAATTCGAAAAAATAAAGAAGAGGAAAAAATAAAAGCGTTATACGCTAAAGCTTTGGGTTCGGCTGTTAATCCAGTTTTAAGAGAAGGAAATTCTGACAGAAGAGCACCGGGTGCAGTAAAAAATTACGTCAAAAAGTTTCCACACCGAATGGGAGAGTGGTCATCTGACTCGAAATCTCATGTTGCAACCATGCAGCAAGGTGATTTTAGAAACAATGAAAAATCCGTTACGCTAAATGAAAAAGCCACTGCAACAATTTCTTTTGTAGGTAATGATGGAACAAAATCGGTATTAAAAGAAGCGGTAAGTCTTCAAAAAGGAGAAATTATTGATGCAACTTTCATGAGTAAAAAAGCATTGGTTAGCTTTTTAGAAAACCAAATTGAAGATGCAAAATCAAAAGGCATTTTGTTTTCATTGCACATGAAAGCAACCATGATGAAAGTTTCTGATCCAATTATTTTTGGCCACGCGGTAAAAGTGTTTTTTAAAGATGTGATTAACAAGCATGCAGAAACCTTAAATAGTTTAGGGGTAAACCTAAATAATGGTTTAGGCGATTTATTTGCCAAATTACCAAAACTAGATGAAGCCAAACAAAACGAAATAAAAGCAGATATTGAAGCAGCTTTTAACCAAAACCCAGATGTGGCAATGGTTAATTCTGATAAAGGAATCTCAAATCTTCATGTACCTTCTGATGTAATTATTGATGCATCTATGCCTGCTGCCATTAGAAGTGGAGGTAAAATGTGGGATAAAGACGGCAAAGAGCAAGATGCCAAGTTTGTAATTCCTGATTCAACTTATGCCGATTTGTATGAAGAAACCATAAAAAACTGCATTAAAAACGGAAAGCTAGACCCAACCAAAATGGGTACTGTTGCTAATGTTGGCTTAATGGCCCAAAAAGCGGAAGAGTATGGTTCGCACCCAACAACCTTCGAAATACCTGCTGATGGAACTGTAGTGGTAACCAATGAAAACGGTGAAACTATTCATGAATCTAAAGTTGAAGAGGGAGATATTTGGCGAATGGTAATGGTGAAGGATGCACCCATAAAAGATTGGGTAAAACTTGCTGTTAACCGAGCTAGAGCAACAGGTTGGAAAACCATTTTTTGGTTAGACGATGATAGAGCTCATACAATTGAATTAAAAAAGAAGGTTGACCTTTATTTAAAAGATCACAATACCGAAGGATTAGATATTGAAATTTTATCGGTAAAAGAAGCCGCAAAAGTTTCGATAGAAAGAGCTAGAGCAGGCTTAAATACTATATCTGTAACCGGAAATGTACTTAGGGATTTTAATACAGATTTATACCCAATATTAGAAGTTGGAACTTCTGCCAAAATGCTTTCTATTGTGCCATTGATGAACGGAGGTGGATTGTTTGAAACAGGTGCAGGGGGCTCGGCTCCAAAACATGTTGAGCAATTGGTGAATGATAATTATTTGAGATGGGATTCGTTAGGCGAGTTTTTAGCCCTTGTGCCATCATTAGAACATATTGCCAATGCAGAGAATAACAAAAAAGCTCAAATTTTAGCCGATGCTTTAGATTTAGCTACAGGTAAACTCTTGAATAACAATAAATCTCCTCAACGAAAATTAGGAACAATAGACAATAGAGGTTCACATTTTTACTTGGCCTTGTATTGGGCAGAAGAATTGGCTAATCAATCTGAAGATGCTGAATTAGCAAATCAATTTAAACCTGTGTTTGAAGCATTATTGGCCAACGAAGAAAAAATCACAGCTGAAATGATTGCCTTGCAAGGAAAACCTTCAGATATTGGAGGATACTATAAACCAGATGAAAACAAATTGAATTTGGTTATGAGACCAAGTTCTACTTTAAATTCAATTATTGAGTCTATTTAAAGCCTATTAAGGGTTTGAAGCAACTTTTAAAAGCATAAGCCCGCCAATTTGGTGGGCTTTTTGTTTTGCTACCATTGCATTTTTTCCCTCAAAATTATTATCTATAGTATGTTTCCATAGTTTTTGCCAACGTTCAAAATGCTCGGGCAAAAGCTTTTCTTTTCTGCTTAGCTCAATATGCTTAAGCATTGGGTTACCTTGGTAATTATGGCTTCCTAAAATCATGCTTTCCCAAAAGTTACAAATTACCGGAATGTGTTTTTCCCAATTTAAAACCATCACCGTTGTAAAGAATTTGCCAATAACTTCATCTTGAGTAGCTAATTTTTAAAATTCAGCAACCAAAAACTCAATATCGATTCTATTTTCTATATCAGGTTTCATTTACCTGAATTTGCTGTGATTAATTTTTCAATTTTTTCTTCTAAAATCAAAACACGCTCTTCTAAAAATAGAGTAGAGGAGGAGTGTAATTTTTTATCAAAAAAATATGTGATTGGAACTTTAAAATATTTGGCACATAAAATCAAGTCTGAGGTATTGATGTCTTCTCGCTTAATCATGTCGTAATAAGTCTGTTTGTTTTTCTTGCCTAAAGCCAAAGCCAGGCCAATTGGGGTAGCATCAACTGTCGATTCCATTAAACTTTTTATCTGTTTCCCGATATGCATTTTTCTTGTTTTATTTAGTTGATAAATAGTTAGATACAAATAAACGCTAATTGAATACAGAAAAAGTCTTTCGTTAAGAGAAATTCTTAACAGGTAGAATTAAGAAAAACTCTTACTGCAAGAGAGTTTCTTAAAATTTTAATTATAGTTCATATTATCAATGATTTATAATAATTAAATGGCAGGTTAATAAGTTTAATCTTTAGTTAATTTACATAAAGGCCACACTTTTACCTTTGCGTAAAATTTTACTCAATGAAGTTCAAAATCGCATCAATTCTTGCAGTTTCAATTCTTATTTCATCTTGTTCAACCTCACAAGAAATACCAGCTTCTTATTCTAATATTATCAAGAATGAATCTGGTGAATTAGTTTTTAAAAATGATGATGGAACAGAGTTTCCATTGCGTAAAAATGACCCAACATTTACC
>JABAYK010000177.1 GCA_018609045.1 Flavobacteriales bacterium | reverse complement strand
CAAAAGCATGCATATTATCTGTCACATTCACTGTCACATTTAGGCCACGAAGTTCATGTGATAGTACCTAAATTGAAAGATGGAAAACGGTATGATGCGACTATTGATAATATCCAGTATCATGAGATAGAGCGAAAATCATGGAGATTTCCTTTGCATTATCTTTTAGAGGAATGGCAGTATAGTTCCAAATGCTGGGATTTTATTTTCTCTTCAAAAAAGAATTTTCCTGGATTCGACGCCATTATTACAAAAGGATTTACCACCGTAGCTTGGAAGAAGAATAGGGATAATGTCCCATTGGTATATTCTCAGTTGCATGGGCTTGAAATGTTTCAGAGAACCTTAAACCTTAGGACAAAACTGGAATATTTTCCACTTCGGATATTTGCTGAACGAGTTCTCAAAGTATCAGATGTAATCTTGTCATATGGAGGGAAAATAAAGATGTTGCATGAGAATATTCTAGGATCAGATGAGAAATTATTTTTATTTCATGGAGGGGTTTTGGAAGAACGGGTTGTAAAAAAAATAGAAATAACAAGACGTCCCGTGCGGTTGCTTTTTATTGGCCGTAATGAAAGGAGGAAAGGGATTCCTGAGTTAAATAAAATGTTGAACGCCATGCTAAGCTCAGGAGCTAATTTTGAGATCGATTGGGTTGGAGAATTACCGAAACCGCAACAGATTGACTCTGAGAAAGTTTACTACCACGGTCTTGTTTCAAGTGCGGAGAAGTACAATTCGATTTTGGACCGCTGTGATGTTCTTTTGCTTCCTAGTATTTCTGAAGGTTTTCCTACGGTGATTTTGGAAGCCATGAGTCGTGGGTTAACTGTCTTAGCCATGAATGTTGGCGCGATTTCGGAGATAATTACTTCTTCTAACGGTTGGTTAGAAGAAGATTACAGTGGTTTTCAGTCTAAATTGAAAGAAATTATTCAATTAAGTACTGATGAAATTGACAGTAAGAAAAAAAACGCCCTTCTAACAGTAAAAAACGAGTATTTATGGGATACTTTGGCCCAGAGTTTAACTAACATGATTCAGTCGAGAAATGATAGTAGGTAATGGTGTTATTGCTAAGGCTTGCGCTGATGTTGATCATGATGAAGTATTAATATTTGCGTCGGGTGTCTCCAATAGCCGAGAAAATAGAATAACTGAATACGAACGCGAAAAAAAGCTGTTTGTAAAAACAATTGAAGGCTGTGGTTTAAATAAACTGATTTATTTTAGTACATGTAGTGTAATTGACCCGTCCTTGAGTGAATCTTCTTATGTGAAGTTCAAACTGGAAATGGAAGAATATGCTCTCAATGCACACCCAAATGTTCTAATTTTAAGGCTGCCTCAAGTTTTGGGTTATAGTAATAACCAAAGTCAATTAGGGAATTTTTTATATGATGCAATAGAGAATGAAAAGGTTTTTAATCTTAACACAAATGCCTGCCGGTATTTAATGCTTGCAGAAGACTTGAAAGTTATAGTTAGCGTCTTGATTGAGCATGGAAAACAGAATCACATTTATAATGTTGCTTATAGCAATAGATCAAAAATGCAGGAGATTGTTCAATTATTTGAGTTAAACTTAATGAAGAAAGCCAAGTTTAATAAAGTTGATAAAGGTGAGTGCTATACAATTGATAACGCAGATTTTATTCAATTAATTGACGAAAACAAACAACTCCATCTAAATTCTAAAACTTCTCAAATTATTGAAAAATTTGTCTTTGGGAAAAAAATGATAAAAACTTAGAATTCGGTTTGAGGAAATTGACGATAATACTGTTGATAGCTTTGGTCACCTTGGAATTTTTTTTGAGAGGACTTGGGCTTCATACTCCCCCTCTTTATATTTCGTCTAAAACCTTTCAGTATATATATGCGCCCAATCAGGATGTTTCCAGATTCGGAAATAATATCCTAACCAACTCTTTTTCACAACGGTCTGCTGAGCCAAAAAAAAATGCAATCAAAATATTAAAAATTGGAGACTCGATTATAAATGGGGGAAGCCCAACGGATCATAACGAGTTAAGTTCTTCAATTCTATCTGAAAGCTTATCAAAAGAGTTTGATTCTGAAGTTCAGGTGTTAAATATTTCTGCAGGAAGCTGGGGGCCAGACAATGGGTGTGCTTATCTCAAAGAACAAGGTAACTTTGATGCCAAAATAATGGTGTTGGTTTTCTCTTCTCACGATCTCCATGATATTAAGAATGAATCAACTCCGGTTGGAAAGTCAATAAATTATCCTGATAAGAATCCACCTTTTGCAATTTATGAGTTATTAGAACGATATATATTAAAAAGAAAACTAAACTTGAGTACATCTGAAAACAACTTCAAAAGCTTGCAAATTGAAAAAAGTACAGATGAGAATCCTGGATTTCAACAATTAATTGATTTTGGAAAGTTGAATGAAATGAATATAATTGCATACCTTCACCCTACTCAAAAAGAGTTAGCTGAACAACATTATAATAATAACGGGAAAAGAATTTTAGATATTTGGAATAACAACGGTATTGCCGTTTTAAAAGGAATTGATTATTTGGATAAATCGTGTTATCGCGATGATATTCATTTAAATGCACAGGGGCAAAGGGTTATGGCTGAAGCTATTTTACCTGAGTTACTAGAATTAGTTGGTCGTGATGAGTAAACCCAACGTACTTTTCCTATATACCGAAATGGCAGAATATTTTCTTGCTGCTTGCTCGGCTTTAGCTGAAAAAGCGGAAGTATTTATT
>JABAYK010000161.1:17592-19142 GCA_018609045.1 Flavobacteriales bacterium | reverse complement strand
GATCCATCGTCAACAAAAAGCAAATTACAGTTTTTGTCGGGTAAGTTTTTTGCTACTTCATTTACCCTTTTTACCAAGGTTTTAATAGAACCTTCGTTATTGTAAGTAGGACAAATAAAAGTTAAAGCCATCATTGGGGTAAAAAATTATTGGTTTTGGTTTTTGAAAAAGATTCTGAAGCTAAGGCCAATGCTTTTGATTCAGGGGGTAAAAAAAGCTCAATATACCAATTAGCAGGAATAATTAAATACTCTTTAATTGGAGCTAATTTAAACTCGAGCTTTAACTTTTTTGAAGTTAAAATTACCTTTAATTCTTTATTTAAAGCAATAATTATTTGATCACAATTTTCATGAAAATGCTTTCCTCTAACACCTTCTCCTTCAATAAAATATAGCCTTTTTATAGCGAAGCAATTTTTCTCTACTTCGTCTAAAATCCTTAATTCTGAAAGGTTGTCTTTGGTAGAAGTAGTGTAAAAAGATTTTTTTTCAGGAATATTTAAACTCATGTTTAGGTTTTAAAAATATTATCCGTTACAATTTGATTAAATTGTTTTGGATATTAAAATGATCTGCTAAAAAAAAGTCTTTTTGAATAACCTTTTTGTTGTACTGTTCAAATTCATTAGATGGTTTTTCAAAATAAAACAAATCAGCACTTTTATGGCTCAGAGCAATTAAGACAGCATTTCTATCCAGTTTAGTTTTGTTTTCGAAAGAGCCGTGAAAAACTCCTGGATGATAACAAACAAATTCACCTAATTTCAAGTTAATGGCAAGTAATTTTTCCTTTTCAATTTCGGTTGCTTCATGCATGTTAATTCCAAAATAGGCAGATCGGGGATTAAAATTTTTATGTGATTCTGGTAAAATAAATAATCCTCCATTTTCTTTGTTTGTTTCTTGTAATGGAATCCAAACTTGAATTGGTAAATCAATGTTTTCATCAACATAACTCCAATCTTGGTGAAGGTTAAAAGTTTCATGATGATTTCTCTTCTTTAAAATAAAATGGGCAACAATAGGCTCAAAATCAATAAAATGATTTGAAAGTTCAACTTTCGATAATTCAATAAGTTTGTTCGATATTTCTTGATTTTTTGCCTTGTTATTGTTGTAATGACTTAAGAAAAAGCCATCATCAATACAGGTAAAAAAATTGTTTTTTGCAATGATTATTTCTTCAATTAATTTTAAATTATCTAACTTTAAAACGCAAAACCCATTCTCTTCAAATTCCTTTTGAGCAACTTCATTTTTAAATATTTGTTTGAATTTTAAATTCATTTTAATTGAAGCTAAAATGCTTTTTTATTTTTTGACTTTCACTCTTTAAATCATAAAAGAAATAAGAATTACCTAAATTAATCGTAGGGGCTTTTCCATGTGATAAAGCTTCAATGTTTTCTATCAAATATTCTTCATTTATTTTAAAAGCTTTACCAAAGTAATTATTTATTTTTTGGAAGTATAAGAATGGTGCCTTTTTGGGTTTAACAATAAAGGTAATTACCCTCCTTTCATCATTAGATTTATTTGGCATTGAGC
>JABAYK010000161.1:0-17581 GCA_018609045.1 Flavobacteriales bacterium | reverse complement strand
AGGTTAAATAGACTATATTTTAATCCATTAAAATTAATGTTCTTTTCTTTTTCCTCAAACCTAGAAACGATATTTTCAACCTGAATAATATCGTCAATATTTAGTAATTTATATGAGAAAAAACCACTATAATTTACTTTGTTTAAGTAGGTTTGATTTTTTACCAATTGGTCTAATTTTATTTAAGACTCAAATCTATAAAAGTAATTATCACTTTTTTAATAAAAACGCTTTTAATTCGAACAATCCAAAAAATAATCAGATTAGAAGTTGATAGTGTAAATAATGTTGTTCATACTGAAAATTTACTTCAAACTTTTGCCAGAATTAGGGCCATTGAAGAATCCCCTGATGGGTTTTTGTATTTCTCTGCTGAATTATTTGAAGGGCCAGGAGAAATTTATCGTATAATGCACTTATCCCCAATGTAATACCCTAATTATGTAAATAAATTGTTATCATTCGATAACTGACAGTATTATTTGCTGAAATACAAAAGGGTTTAAAAAAAAATAACCATTTTTGTTAAGATTTCTTAACATATTTAGGAATCCTAGTAAACAACTATAAAAACCAAAATATGATAAAAAGAGTACTTCCCTCTATTCTCGGTATTTTTTGTGCTTTCAATTTATTTTCCCAAACGCCTTCTTTGGTAAAAAACATCAATGTTAACGCTAGCACTGGTTGTCAACCAGGAGAAGTAACAAAAGCAGGTAATGTTGTTTTTTTTCGTGCAAACGACCAAGCCTCTACCAATCCAGACTTTGAATTGTGGAGAACCGACGCTACAAATGCAGGTACAGTAAAAATTTCCATCAACTCCGGAGCTAGTGGATTTCCAAAAAATGGAAAAGGCCTTGGTGCTAGTAATGAGTACTTTGTTTTTAATGGAGTAGGTGTAGGAACAGGTTCTGAACTTTTTATTTATAACGTTAATACAAGTTCGTTAGGCGCAGTAATTGATGTTTTTCCAGGGGCTTCAAGTTCAGATCCTAATGGCTTTACCCAGATCCCTAACTCTACCAATTTCGTTTTTGCCGCAACAGATGCAACGGGCAGAAGATTATATAGGTCAAACCTAACTTCAGGTGGTTTTACAAAAATCGATAATGGGTTATCTAATCCATCAGAATTTGTTGCAATAGGAACAGAAGTTTTTTTTACAGCTGATGATGGATCTAATGGAGTAGAGCTTTGGAAAACAAATGGAACAACAGTTACTTTAGTTAAAGATATTAATACTTCGGGTAGTTCTAATCCTGCAAATTTAACTGTAGTTGGAAATGATATTTATTTTTCTGCTGATGATGGTCTAAAAGGTACAGAGTTATGGAAAACAAATGGAACTAATTCAGGTACTGTTTTAGTAAAAAACATAAATACCACTGCTGGGGTTGGAAGTAATCCTTCTCAACTTACAAATGTTAACGGGAAATTAGTTTTTGTAGCGGATAATGGAAACTCTGGTTCAGAATTATTTTATTCTGATGGAACCGATGCGGGAACAAAATTTAATGACATTAATACATCAACCTCAAGCAGCCCAACAGGTTTAACAACATTAGGTAATTTAGTGTTTTTTGCAGCAACACAAGGTGGTGTTGGAAATGAGCTTTTTTATTTTAATCCTGTTTCTGAAGTATTGACCCTTGCTGCTAATGTAGACGGTGCTGCAACTAGCTCTAGTCCGCAATACATTACCAATGCATATGGCGATTTATACTTTTCTGCAACTACGGCAGCAAATGGAAGAGAGGTTTACAAGTGGTCAAATGGAACAACAACTAGAGTTTCAGATATTAATTCAGGTGCAGGTAGTTCAACCCCATTAGAGTTTAAAGTTGTTGCTTCTGATTTAGTTTTCTTTGCCAATGATGGCACTAGTGGAACAGAACTTTGGAAGGTCGATTTAGCAAATACACCAACTATAGCTCCAATTTCAGCAAAAAATATAGACGAAAATTTAACGCTTTCTTTTTCTGCTTTTATTAATAGCGCAATTAGTACAACCGCTAACTTAACTCTAACAGGAAGTGCTTTAGATACTAATTTAGTGGGTTCAAATGGTTTTTCTTTTTCAGGCACAGGTGCTACTAGAACAGTAAATATTACCCCAAAAGATTTTCAAAATGGAACCACAACCATTACACTGCAGGTTTGCGATAATGCCAATAATTGTATTTCCACTACTTTTTCGCTTACAATAAACTCGGTTAATAATGCTCCAGTAATATCAGATGTAAACCAAAGAGATGTAAATGAGGATAACAATATATTATTTTCAGCTCTTGATTTCACAGGTAAATTCTTTGATGCCGACGGTACATCTATAGATTCAATTAGAATTGATTCTTTACCAAATAATGGAAAATTGAGTTTAGGTACAGATACAATTGAGAATTCTGATTTACCGCGAAAAATCAGATTTGGAATAATTGGAACTTTAAGGTACACACCAAACCCAAATTATTTTGGAAAAGATACTGCCATGTATAATGCATTTAGTGGTGGAGATTGGGCAGCTGCCTCAAAAAATATTATAGTTACAGTAAATTCAATAAATGATGTACCCACTATTGTAAGTTTAGTTAGAGATACTTTAAATGAAGATGGAAGTGTTTCTTTTAATTCAAATAAGTTTATTAATGCTTATCAAGATGTTGAATCTTCGCCATTGGCAAGTATTAGAATAAATTATTTACCTCCAAACGGAGTTTTACTTAGTGGAAATGATACCTTAACTTTTCTCGATTTACCTAAATTGGTTTTAACTGCTGATATTTCAACAATATCCTATCACCCAGATACAAATTATAATGGGGTTGATTTTATATTATGGAGAGCAAGTGATGGCGCTGCTTTTTCTGTTGCAGATACAATGTACTTGCGCGTAAATTCTGTAAACGATTTGCCAACTTCTTCAGCAATTACAGTTTCTGTAAATGAGGATAATACATATTCATTCAATAAAAATTTATTCGATGCTGTTTATACAGACATAGAAACTGCAACCCTCTCTAGGGTGATGGTTTCTTCATTACCAAATAATGGAACTTTATTTAAAAACGCTGGCAATGTAGCTGTTAATCAGGTGTTTAAAAGAATTCAATTAGATAGCTTGAAGTTTACACCAGATTTAAATTTTAATGGTTCAGTAAGTTTCGATGTAAAATTTAGAGATGCAACAGAATATTCTGGCAATACCTCTCAAATTAATGTAACAGTAAACCCAATTAACGACGCACCTGTTTCTGATAAGGTTACATTTTCTGCAAACGAGGATGTTCAATTAAATTTATCATTTTCCGCTTTTAAATCTCAAATTACCGATATTGAAAATGACACATTGGTAAATATTCAAGTAACTTCTCTTCCAAGCAATGGAAGCTTAACCTATAATGGAGGAGCGATTTCTAGCGCAAGTCTTCCTTTAGCTGTTAATGGAAATTCTGTTGGACTTATAGCTTACAAAGGAAGTCAAGACTTTAATGGCGTAGACTTTTTTAGTTGGAAAGCATTTGATGGTGCTAACTATTCTTTAGTTGCTGATACTGTAATGATGAATGTTGCTGCTGTAAATGATGCTCCAATAGTTTACAATTTCGCCCAATCTACTGATGAAGATAAGTCTGTTACTATTTTTAGAAAAGATTTTACCGATAACTTTACTGATGTTGATGGCGATACAATCATTCATTTAACGTTTACTTCATTGCCAAGAAATGGAAAAATACTAGTTAGTGGTGTTGAACAAACAGCCACTCCTTTTAATGTTACTCTTCCAAATCTTGATGCAGTAACATATACCCCAAATGCTAATTTCAATAAAAAAGATACTGTAAACTTTACTGGTTTTGATGGCAATTTAAATTCATCAAATTCAGCAAGAATTGTATTTACTGTAACTCCAACAAACGACACAACTATTATTACTGTACCTGGTCAGCAATCGGTTTTAGAGAATACTCCTACTACCATTGCAGGTATATCACTTTCGGATATTGATGTAGATGATGGACCTGTTACAGTAACACTTACTGCAGATGAAGGATTTATCACCCTGAGTACCGTAGCATTTTTAACATTTCAAAATGGAGATGGAAATGCAGACACTTCCATGACATTTTCTGGTACATTAGCAAGAGTTAATAACGCATTAAATAACTTGGTTTATAAAAGCTCTTTAAGTTACTTGGGTTTAGACTTTATTAATATAAACGCAGAAGATCCAGGGCCAGGTACTCTAGCTACGGATAATGCAGAAATTCAAGTATTGGTGGTTGATAGACCTGTTGTTTTTACTACAAACCCTGTGGATCAAATTTCTTGTGAAGGAAATGATGTTTCTTTTTCTGTAGCAGTTGATGGAACATCGCCATTTACCTACCAATGGCAGTTTAACGGTGTTGATATTCTTGGCGAAAATCAATCAACTTTAACAGTTTCATCAATAGGTGTGGCTGATACAGGTAATTATACTTGTAAGGTGTTCAACAAAGCCTTAAATGACAGTGTTTCTTTACCCGGTAATTTAGATATGTATTTTAAAGCCAATACAAATTTTGGAAATTCTGAGTCATGTACCAATGCTCCTATTCAATTTAGCGATTCTTCAACAGTAATTGGTTCTTCAGTTGCTTCTTTTTCATGGAGTTTTGGAGATGGAAGTTCATCTGCAAATCAAAATCCTATTCATACTTACTTCTCACCAAATACTTATTCTGTTAGATTAATTACAACTACAGGCCAAGGATGTTTAGATACCACATTCCAATCAGTTGTTGCTACACCAACACCAACCTCTAGTTTCTCTATCTCTACAGAATGTGAAGGTGATACAACTCATTTTACAAATAACTCAACAGCATTATATGGTAACCTAACTTACGAATGGAGTTTTGGAAACAATGATTCATCTACCCAAACAAGTCCAAGTTATTTATATGATACTCTTTTGAATTATCAGGCGGTATTAACCGTAAAAAATGATAATAAATGTGCGACGACTTCATCTGCTATGGTAAATATTAACCCAAGACCAAGGGTTAAATTTAATACCACTACCGTTTGTAATGGGGAGAGTACAAACTTTAATAACAATTCAAAATTATTGGTTGGAACAATGTCCTACACTTGGAATTATGGGGATGGTAATATTTCTAACAACACAAGCCCAACCTATACTTATTTAACTGCAGATACTTTTAATGTTGAGCTTTTTGCAACTTCAGATAGGGGTTGTATAGATAGCTTAACCCAAATGGCAATTGTAAAACCATTTCCAATTGTATCATTTACAAGTCCAAATGAGTGTGGAGTTGACTCTGTAATGTTTAGTAACAATACTACCATCACCAAAAGAGGATTTATGTCTTATTGGGATTTTAACGATGGAAATGATAGTACTGTAAATGGAAATATCAATTACTTGTACCAAAATCCTGGAACATACAATGTTCAATTGAAAGTTGTTGCGGATGAAGGTTGTGCTGATAGTGTTCAGCAATCAGTAACTGTTTACCCAATGCCAAACCTAAGCTTTATTGCGCCGAGTGTTTGTTTCGGAAATACCTCAAACTTTAGCAATACTTCTACCATAATTTCAGGAGTTGTAAGTTATAATTGGGATTTTAACGATGGTAATTTTTCTAATAATGTAAGTCCAACAAACAATTTTGCTGTTTCAGATACATTTAATGTTGAGTTGTTTGGAGTTAGTGATAAAGGATGTATTGATAGTTTAACACAAGAGTTAATTGTACACCCATTTCCTGTAGTAAATTTTAGTGCTGCAAATGAGTGCGATGGCGATTCAATAACCTTTATGAATAACACTACTATTTCAAGAGACGGTTTTTCTTCATACTGGAATTTTGGAAATCAAACTGACACAACACAAAACGGAAATATTAAATACTTGTATAACAACGCCGCTGTTTATAGTGTAGAGTTAGTGGTTACTGCAGACGCTGGTTGTGCAGATAGTATAACTAAAAATGTTACAGTTTATCCTGTAGCCTTTGTAACTGCAACAAGCGTTGATGTTGCTTGCTTTGGAGATCCTAAAGGAAGCATTTCAATTAATCCACTTGGCGGTACACCACCATTTCAATATTCAATAGATTCAGGTGCTACATACGCATCAAATAATGTTTTTAACGGCTTATTTGCAGGTAATTATTACCTCAAAACTACAGATGTAAATGGATGTGTTTCAGATTTTACCTCCAACCCGATGTCTGTAAATGAGCTAAATCCATTAGTTTTTGGTATTGATAGTGTGTTTAATGTTTCATGTTTTTCAGGTTCAAATGGCTTACTTAAAGGTCTTGCGTCAGGTGGAACTTCACCTTACCTTTATTCTATAGACTCATTAAACTTTCAAACCTCAAATGTATTTGGTGGTTTAGCGGCAGAAAACTTTAGGGTAGTTTTAAAAGATGCCAATAACTGTGTTACTCATATAGATACTTTAATTTCTGAGCCTAGCACTCCAATTAGCTTGAACTTTACGTTTAAAAATATTTTATGTAACGGTGATAGTACTGGCCAAATTGTATTATCTGGTTTGGGCTCTGTAGGAAACTACTTATATTCAATTGATGGCGGATCAAATTTGTTTGCCAATGGAACTTTCAATAACTTAGGCGCAGGTCAATATGCTATGGTGGTAATTGACTCAAATGGATGTGATACTAATGAGGCATTAAATCTAACCCAGCCTTCAACATCGGTAAATTTAAGTCTTGTGAATAGCGATGATGTTAAGTGCTTTGGAGATAATTCTGGTTCAATTCAAATGGCTGCTTCTGGCGGTACAGGAATTATTCGTTATGGAATAAATTCCAAATCAACCTTCAGTGCGGCACCCAATTTTGCTAATTTAAATGCTAACACTTATATTGTTTACAGTAGAGATTTTAACGGATGTTTAGATTCAGCTTCTGTGTCAATTAACCAGCCTCAATCACCCTTGGTAATAGATTCTATATCTAGCTCTGATTTATTATGTTTTAACACTCCTTCAGGAAATATTCAATTATTTGGAATAGGTGGAACTCCAGGTTATTCTTATAGAATAGATAACGGACAAAGTCAAGCTTCAAATAGTTTTGTTATTGGCCAAGGTGGAGCTTATCTAGTTCACATAATTGATAGTAACAATTGTACTGCTACTGATACCGTAAACATTAATGAACCTGTTCAATTGGTTGTAAATGTTGCAAATATTACCAATGAAAATTGTGAGTTTGAAGGCAATGGTTCAGTAGAGTTAAACGGAACTGGAGGTACAAGTCCTTTTGAGTATTCCTTAAATAATCTGAATTACTCATCAAACAATACAATTGGTAATTTAACCAATGGTAATTATATGGTTTATATTAAGGATGCAAACAATTGTGTTAGCTCAAATAATGCAATTGTTGCATCAGATACTTTGTTGCCAATTGCATTGTTCAACCAATTTAGAGCAGGAAACACAGTTTCATTCATAAACCAAAGCACAAACCAAAATAAAGTTTGGTGGAATTTTGGAGATGGAGAAACTTCAAATACAGATAATCCTGTGCACCTTTATAAAAATGCAGCAATATATTCAGTTACTTTGGCTGCAAATAACGGTTGTGGGGGTGATACTCTAATCAAAACAATAGATGTAAATTCAACAGGAATTGATCAAGAAATTTCTAATAATTCATTATCTATTTATCCAAATCCAGCTTCATACAATACCACAATTTCTATCGATCCTCAAATTCTTGGAAATGGAATTTCCTTAAAAGTAATAAATGGATTAGGTCAAGTTGTATTATTTGAAAACAATATGGCTAGTGGAAATAAAATAAACCTAAACCTTACTGATTTAGCTAACGGAATTTATTACGTAGAGCTATCTGGCGACAAACAAACCTTTACTAAAAATTTAATCATTAATAAATAATAAACATATGTATAAGTTGAAATCTATAGTATTAATTTGGGTACTGGCTGTTTTTGCTATTAATGTAAATGGCAATACAGTTAGCTATACCTTTACTACAGTTTGTGATGGAGATAGTACCCATTTTGTTAGTACTTCAACGGCTTCAAAAGGTACAATAATACTGCAAGAGTGGGATTTTGATGGAGATTCAATTTTCGAAACTTCTGGTAGTTCAACTGTCTTTAAATTTGATTCTGCAGGAACCTATAATGTATTGCTAAAAGTTACAACTGATAGTGGTTTTGTTGGTTATACTTCGAATCCTGTTTCAGTTAATCCAAACCCTGTTGTTGCTTTTTCGGCTTTTGGAAATTGTTTAGGAGAGGTAACACAATTTACTAGCAATGTAACAATTTCGAATGGTTCAATAGTATTATACCAATGGGAATTGAATGGAAATGGTGATTTTGCAGATGCTTCAGGCCCAAACCCTATTTATAACTTTAATACCACAGGTTTTTTTAATGTTGGGTTGAATGCTGTTTCAGATAGAGGTTGCGAAACCCAAATAACAAATACTATTTCCATAGACCACAAGCCAAAAGCTAACTTTACTGCTCAAAATGTTTGCGATGGTAAGGCTATATCATTTTTAAACAGCACTGTTTCTTTGGGGCCTGCGGTTAGTTATACCTGGCATTTTGGAGATGGAAACACTTCAAACCAGACAGAGCCAAATAATACATATGCTGGGTCTGGCAGTTATACAGTCAAGTTAGTTGCAGAAAATACTGCCGGTTGCAAAGACTCGCTTTCAAGGCAAGTAGAGGTTTATCCAAATCCAGTTGCATCTTTTACAACAACAGATGTTTGTATTGGCCAAACAACTGAAATAGAAAATACTTCAAACTATTTCAACCAAGGTGCTTCAAATAATTATTGGACTTTTGGCGATGGGACATCTACATTTAACTTAAACAGTAGTTTATCGAAAACCTTTGATGAATCTGGAGTTTACACATTAACTTTAAGTGTAGTTACTTCTAATGGTTGTACTGATACTGTTTCAGGAACAACCACAGTAAATGCTTTACCTGTTTATCCAATAGTTCCTCAAAGCTCTACAGAGTTTTGTGCAGGTGCAGAAGTTGTTTTAGAAGTTTTTCCAGATAGTGGTGTAACTGCTCTTTGGTCAAATGGAGAGTTTTCAAACTCAATAACTGCAAATCAATCTGGTGTTTATGAAGTGGTTTTCTTTACTATTCAAGGATGCGAATACCAAACATCAGAAAAAGTTTTGGTGCATGAAGGTTCACCTTTATCAATTTCAAGTGATACAACTATTGAGATTGGGGTTTCAATAATGTTAAAAGTTGAAGGTTCTGTGTTTTATACTTGGGGCAATTTAGAAGATGTATCTCAAATGAACAACCAAATGGTTGAGGTATCGCCTTCAACAAAAACTACTTATACGGTTAATGCTGTAAACGAACATGGTTGCAAAAGTGCTACTGAGGTTACGGTTGATGTAACAAGCGGTTACAACTTAGTTCCATCTAATTTAATGACTCCAGACGGTAATGGTAAAAATGATTTCTTTTATGTAGAAAATATTGATAGATATCCTGAATGCGAGGTTCAAATTTTTAATTCTTATGGAAAACAGATATACTCGCAAAAGGCTTATGCCAACGATTTTGATGGTACTGTAAATGGTGATAAATTGCCTGAAGGAACCTATTATTATGTTATTAGTTGCGACGGGAACAGAGACAATTTTTCTGGAGCCATAACCATTTTAAGAATAAACGAATAAAACATCGAATATGAAAAATCTAATAAATACCTTAATTATTTCTTGTTTGATGTCAACAACATTATTGGCTCAACAATTACCAATTTCTAATTTGTACGATCAAAATAGAATGATGTTTAATCCTGCTAATACAGGAGATCAAGATGTTCCAGTTGCAATGCTTCATCATAGGCAACAATGGATGGGAATTCAAGGAGCACCTATGAGTCAAATTATTACTATTCAAACCCCATTAGGAGAGTATATGGGTGTTGGAGGAATGATTCAAAATACCAAAACAGATATTTTGAGACAAACTTCATTACACTTAAATTATGCTTATGGAGTTGATTTAGCTTTAGGCCATAGATTAACATTTGGTTTAGGAGCTGTTTACTACCAAAATTCTCTTGATTTAAACAATGTTGTTGTTCAAGATCAAAGCGAACTAAGTATGTATGCCACAAACTTTAATGGTTCATCATTTAACATGGATTTTGGTGTAAGATACAATTGGGATAAACTTGAAGTTGGTATTTCTGCCAATCAATTATTATCAAATAAACTAAATTCATTTTCTCCAAATGACAATAGATTTAACCAATTCAGAACTCATTTTAATGGAATTGCTAGCTATGGAATAGTAGTAGGAGAATCAAATTTTATTATTAAACCTACAGTTTTAGTAAGATATATTCCACAAAGTGGAACTTTGAATGACTATATAGTTGGTTTAGATTGGAAAAACTTAGTATGGGGTAATTTAGGATACAGAGATGGTAATAATTTTATTTTCTCTGCAGGAACATGGATTACAAATAACGTTTCTCTAGCGTATTCTTATAATTATTCTACAGAAATGCTTTCAATGGAAAGTTTTGGCTCACATGAAATTGCCTTAAAAATTAATTTGAAACCTAAAGAGGGTGAAGGTCCGTATAAGGCAAATGAAAGAACAGGCGAGTTAACAGAAAGAAAAAAAGCTTTAATGGAAAAGAGTGGAGCTTCTAAAACTGTAATTAAAATTTCGAGAGATGGATTTGATAACAATACTGAGCAAATTATTATTAAACCAGGCTCAAAAATGAATGATAACAATGAACTAGAGCAATTGAAGAAGGACACCCACGAAATCAATAAAAAAATTGATTTGCTATTAAACTCTGATGTTTCATCTGATAAAGGCAAAGAGGATTTTTTAAAAGAAATTATTGTTTTAAAAACCAGGTTAAATGAACTATTGAAATTCAACGATCCAAATAATGTTCAGGAAGTATCTGATGAAATAACTGATATTCAAAGAAAAATAGAAGAGTTAAAGAAAAAACTTAATTGATGAAAACTATATCTACCTTATTTTTATTTGTTTTCATACTTGGTGCAATTGGTTTTAGCCAAGATTCAGTTAAAGAAAATGAAGATAAAATTAAATTACTTCAGCAAGAACTCTTAGAGCTTGAAAAAACCTTGGCTGACTTCAAATCTAGCGAAGAAACATCAAATGAGATTTTAGATGATGAAACCAAAGATTATATAAGGAAAGTAGTAAGGGCTTATGTAAAGGAAAACTCTGTAAACGCTTCAGATATTAGTTTTTTAAAGGGTCAAATTCAAATGCTTCAAACCTCTGTAGAGACCCTAAAAAAAGATGTTGTTACAGACAACTCTTCTTTAAACGTTAAGCTTGATATGCTTAATGATAAAGTGGCCATGATGGATAATTCAAGCCCAGAAGAGTTATCAGACATAAAAACTGAAATTATTTCAATTAAGGCTCAATTAAAAGCTTCAAATGCCATTGCTGCTTCAGGAGAAGGAGGTAGTGCCAAAGACCAATTAATTATTCAGCAACAAGAAGAAATTGCGCTATTGCAACAGGAGGTAAAAAACCTGAGGTCAGAGGTAGATTTAGCAAAGCAACAAGTAAGGTCTTCTAGTTCGGAAGAATTAAGAAATTTAAAAGACCAAAATATTCAATATAAAGAGGTAATTCAATCTCAACAAGGTCAAATTCAAGTGCTAACCAATAAAGTTGAGTTTTTAGAAAGCCAAATTGAAGATAATCAAGAAGTTCAGCAACTTTCTCTTCGTGTTGACGAATTGGCCATGTATAATAAAAAGGTAGCTAATGAGTCTTTCAAAAAAATAAACGAATCCAATATACACGAATCAATAGATGAATTGGATGATATGAACTCTCAATACAATACCAACAAAAAAATTGAAAATCTCGCAAAAGAGGTTATTCAATTAAAAACTTTGGTAGCGACTGGTGAAGTAAATGAAGTTACAGGCCAAACAGTTTTTAATGTTAATACTTCTAGGGGATATCACATAATAGTGGCCTCAAGAAAAAGTGAGGAAGCCATAAAGCAAGCTCAAGCTGATTATTCACGCATGGGCCATCAAACAGAAATTATTCAGAATTTAAATAAAACTTGGTATCACCTATCTGCAGAGCGACTAAAAACAAGAGACGAAGCAGGATCCAGAGTTAGTGAATTAAGAAATGAGGGCTTTAAAGGCGCTTGGTGGATTTATAATGATCAAGAATAAATTTTAAATTTCGAGTAGCTTAATTAAATATCGAATAAATAGTTTACTTTGTATTAATAATATCGGGGCATGAAAAAATTATTACTCTTATTGATAGTTGGAATTTCTATTCCATTTTTATCACAATCTCAAATTACAATTGCAGACGACAGCACTGCAATTATTAAAAATAGCTCATTAGGAGATCTAGTCTTTGCCAATTCCTTGACCTACACCGGTAATAAAGGTGACTTAGAGTATTCTTTTTTGAAAGGAGATACCATAAACTTTGGAATTTCAGATAGCTTGGTAACTGGCTCTGGATGGACTCCAGTCAATAGTGACTTTTTTATTTATGTTGAGAACAATCCAAACTTTACTTATAATGCCCCAAACAATAAATTTAAATTTTGGCTAAAAGTTGAAAACCCGACAAATTCCGATATTGATTCAGCAGAGTTTGTTGTTACAATTTTACCCGCTGAAGCCCCTTCTATTGTAAGTAAAAACCTTTCCTTACCAGAAAATGCCACAGCTGCATCAACATTTGCCGCAGAAACAAATTTTAATACAGTTTTTAGTGCTTCAGATCCTGATGGAGATAACGCCCTAATAGACTACACTAAGAAATCTGGTGATTCACAAATTATTGTTGTTGATCAAAATGATGGAACATTTAAAATAAGGGCAAACACTTCCTTAAACTATGAATCAAAATCATCATATACAATTAGGGTCTTAGCCACCGATCAAGATGGTGATACGGCCTCAGCTCCTTTTGTAGTTGACGTAAATAACGTTAATGAAAGCCCATCGATATCTTTAAAATCGGGATATAGTATTACAAGAAATTGGTTAGAAACCACCAACACAGGAAATGTTTTTGAATTTCAGGCTTCAGACCCTGAAATAAATGTTACAGACCATGTTCTAACTTATTCAATTACTTCCCAAACAGGTACCGTCGGAAATAATTCTGCTTTCCAAATAAACTCAATAACAGGAGTTGTTACTGTTGTTAACGTTGGTAATTTAGATTATGAATCTGGAGTAAGAACTGTAACTTTAATAGTTAGAGTTCAGGATAGCGGTCCATTTGTAACTGCTAATGGTGGATCTAAGTCTGCATCAATGACCGTTACAATATCTATTACAAATGATCCAAATGAAAGCTATGTTGTTCGCGCAAAAACGGCCTACCAGGCTGATGTTTCAAGTAATTTGACAATAGATAATTTGTGTAACAATTTAAATATTGTTCTAGATCAAAATTATATGGTAAACCCTCCGGGCCCTTATTTAAATTATGGTCCATATAGCACTCTTTCAGGACAAGATATTTATTATCAAATAGGGAGAATTCAAAGAACAAAAAATACCGCAACTTGGGGAAATGAAAAAACATTACCAAAAACAGAAGTTGCTTACCAATGGAATACAGGAGCTAGGGTTTATAGTAAAGTCGATTTAAGCTACATTGATCAAACTGCTTTTCCTGGAAAAGAATATGCTTATAGAGTTAGGCTAGCTCAAGGTAATACAATAAAAACCATGGGTAACATTTCAAGTTATTGGTATGGTGATAATTTTCCAGGTTATCCATCTAAACCTCTAAATGTTCTTGCAAGTGAAGGAAATGCGACAAACCCATGCGATAAAATTGATATAACCTGGTCAAACCAAGCTGAAAACAATAACTTCACAGGGATTCATATTTATTACCAAGAGAAAATTAGTCCAGGACAATACAAAGACGAAGTTCTTTTGACAAACTCATTAGCAAAAAATGCTTCATCTCATTCATGGACTGTTCCTTCTAGTTTAAAAGGTAGCTCCATTAGATTTAATGTATACGCCTTTAATGGAAATAGTGCGACATGCCCGCTTTCAGACCCAGGTGTATCAAATGATGGATTTACTGCTGGAAATTCAACGCCTCCGCAAAACCTATCCTCAGAGCCAGAAGATGAGTGCTCAAGAGTAGAGCTATTATGGGATGATATTAATGGAGAAACAACTGCTGATGTTTTTTATATCTATAAAAAAGTAGGAAATGCAACTGCAACTGTTATCGACTCAGTTCCAATTGCAGTATCTACTTATGATGACTTTAATCCAGATTTAGGTAACAATGTGACTTATTTCATAAAAGGAAAAAATTCATGTGGGGTAGGCGCAAGCAGCAATAATGCAACAAACTCACTTGAGCCTTTAGCACCAAAAGTTACAACTTATACCTCTCAAACCTTAGATTTAGGATCAGAGAATGTATTGAAGTTTGACTTTACCCCAGGTGACAATTCTTTAAAGCATAAATTACTCCGTGATGGTATTGAAATAAAAGAAATTCCTGCAGGTATTTCAACCGTAAACGACGATAATGCAGAAGCTTGTAGATTTTACGAATACACCATTGGAGGGGTTAATGGCTGTGGAATAGGTTATCAAGACACAATTATTGATAGGATTGTTCCAGATTTGAATTTGGGAGAAATTAATGCAACTGATGGTGACTATTTGGATAAAATTGAAATTTCATGGTCAGACATTAAATATGAATCTGGTTATAAAGTGTTTAAAGGAAACCAATTGCTTACTTTAACAGCCGAAAATGTTTCGCTTTTTGTAGATCAAAATTCCTTACCGGGTGCAATAAATACCTACAAAATTGAAGCTATTAACTCTTGTAATTCTTCAAATATCCAAACTGATATTGGTTTTGCTGATCCAAATGGAGAAATATCTGGACATGTATCAACCGCAAACGGTGAGTATGTTTCTGGCGTTGAAGTAAATGTTACTCCTATTGTTGGAAAATCTGTTAAATTTAATGGAACTCCAATTGGCCAAGGAAAAGCGATTTCTTTTCCCAATTCTGCAACTTCTGTTGAAGTTGGGTCCAATGGCGCTCCTATATCAATTACTGATGGAATTACTATTGAAGGTTGGTTTAATTTTAAAAGCCTTGGTTCTGGTACATTCTTATCTCTTAATAATGCAAGTGCAAGTTCAATTGATTTAGTGAATCCAACTGCCGGACAAATACAGGTGGTTATTAGCTCTTGTTCTAATGCAAGTTGTAACACAACATGCAGTTCAAACAATACGTTCTTAACTTTAAATTCCTGGACTCATATTGCAGCAACAATAGAACCTAATGGTGCTACTAAAATTTATAAAAACGGAATTCTTGTTGCTCAAAATAGCAATATGGGGGTTCCTTTCGGTCCAATTTCTAGTATAAAGTTAGGTAGTGACTTAAGCAATAATTCTACTTTCTATGGAGAAATGGATGAAATTAGAATTTGGGAAGATGCTCGTCAAGGAAATGAAGTATATGAAATCTTCGACCAAGAAATTATTGGATCCTCATATCCAAGCCTAAAAAGGTACTTCAGATGCAACCAAACAGGATCGGACAATACCAAACTAAAAAATACCTCATCAGCTCCGATAGCTCCTGGTGAAGTTTCATTGCCTGCTGCAGTTTTATTTGTGGCACCTAGCCCTGTTTCTCCAGTAGAGGGGGGAGGTTATTTAAATGTTGGTAATATCAATCAATCTTATTTCGATAATGGAAGCTTTGCGGTTTCTGTTTGGATAAAAGGTGTTGGGGGAGATATTAAAAACGCTTCTGTTATATCAGGCCAAGGATTAAATGCCGAGTTTACTGTAGGTAAGGGAGGCGCACCTAACGTAGCTAACTTTAAAACCACTAGTTCGGTTAGGTTATCTGGCTCAACAGCCCTAAATGATGGCCAATGGCATAATATCATCTACAATTACGACAAGGCACTTCAACAAATGATGATTTTGGTAGATGGTCAGTTAGATGCCGTTGGAAATGTTGGATCAATTAGTTTCACCAATTGGGATTTTGCAATTGGAGCAGAAAAAAATGGAAAGTTTCCTTTCAAAGGATATCTTGATGATGTTTCATTATGGAATGGTACACTAGATACCAATTACATTAGTAAATATTATAACAGAGGATGGGGTGGAGACGAAGAAAATCTTATAGCCTATTGGAAATTGGATGAAGGTTCTGCTCAATTTGGTTTTGATAGAAGTGATAATGATTTACATGCTATACTTATTGATCAAGGAACTGTTCCTCCGCTAGTTGAATGGAGCAGCAGTGAAAGAGCCTCTGTAAAAAATCTTGGAATTACTGATAGCTTAGGAAACTACTTCATCCAGGCCATAAATTATGGTTCAGATGTTAATGGTACAAACTTTACCATAACCCCTTCTAAATTAGAAAACGGTATTGCACATCAATTTAACCCACAAAATGTTACTAGAAACTTATCATATACTTCTGTTAGGCACGATGGTGTTGACTTTACTGATATTTCTACTGTTCCAATTTCAGGGTATGTTAAATACCATAACACAACTTGTTTTGTGGAGTTTTTAGAGGCTAGAAGAAATGGAATTTCTGCTAATCCAGTATCTCAAACAAATAAAAAAGGTGTTTGGATTTTAGATTCTCCATTAGGAATTCAAAAAATTGAAATATTTGACCCTTGGGTAAAGCCAGATTCAATGATCTTATTTGCTGATAAGCCAATATCAAATTTAAAATTTGAAAGTTTTGAATCTTATTCTGTTTCAGGAAAGGTTTCGGGAAATTGCGGTGTCGTTGTAGGTGCAGCATACATAGAATTTGAAAATGATGACCAATGTTTCAAGAAAACTATTTTAACTGCAAATGATGGGTCTTATTTTATGGATTCTATACCTCCATTTTCAAATTTAAAAATGCATGTTAAACCTGTAAACCAGCTAATAACATTTGATCCTATTTATTTCTACCATGATAAAGACACTGTTATAGACTTTCAATATAGAGAAGACCTACAAGCTGAAATTAGTTTTGATACATCTTTGGTAAAAACAAATGCATGTGGAGACGATATTGAAATTATTTCACAAGGTAAAAACGGAGCGGCCAATATTACAATTTATGAAGAGTACCCTGGTGGTAATAGATGTTACATAGATACAGCAACATTTAGAATTCAAGATGAGATTTCTTCTCCACCAGTTATTTATGATACAAGTTTTAGTAAAAACCCATCAGGAACACTACTATATTTATTTAAAGCTGGAGAAGCTAATTTGGGTGGAGTAGGAGCTACACAATACAGGAAAAAACTTGAAGTTTCTGTAACAGATTCTTCTGCTAGACAAGTTGTGGTAAATAACCATATCCTTGTGGAAGGAGCAAGAAAAAGAGCAAGTACATTTGTTACTACTTCTCCTGATGTAATATTTACTGTTTTGAGAGACCCTCCTGGTGACGCCTCTTATTCTTTCCT
>JABAYK010000003.1 GCA_018609045.1 Flavobacteriales bacterium | reverse complement strand
AAGAGGAGTTTAAACTTCCTGATATCCCGTTGTTGTAATTTCCACCAACTACAAATGTTTTGGTAATTTTTTGACCCATGCAAGAATCTTCTACACTAAGAAAATATTTTTGATACCCACTTGAAATGGCAGGACAAAAAGTTAAAGTTTGTGGATTTCCTGAAGGAGCTAAACTGTAATTGAAGTTTGCTCCTACAATCTGAAAAGAACTTAGCATACTATTAGAGGAAATATCTAAATCAATGCAAGTATTAGGACCGCACAACTCAATTGTATCTCCATTTATGGTTGCGTTACCAACATTTCCAAAAGCAATAGAAGGTTGCGAGTTACCCATGCAGTTATAGGTTAAAGCTCTTAGTTCGAATAAAGCATAAGAGGTAAAACTTGGGTTACTTTGAAATTGTGTTGTTTTTATGGGCAAACTGTAAGTTCCTAAAGAGGAAGGGTTAACTGAAATTATTCCTGTACTAGCATCAATACTTGCATTGTTCATCGGATTACTTAAACTGTAGTTCGAGGCAAAAGGTATTGTTGTTCCAATGGCTCCCAAAGGATTTACAAATTCGTATTTCGAATCTAAATTAGGATTGGCATCATCAACCAATAAATAATCATTGTTACCTACGCAAAATGCAGGAGTTAAAGTGGTAATATTTTCAAAAAGTGGAGAGTGCCCAACAGGGTTATTATCATTTAGCATTGCCGCGACTACAATATTCATATTCATGGCATTTAATAAGTTGTTGGTGATTGGCCTGCAGCAACCTAAATCTGCAAAAGCATAAATTTTTCCGCAGTTTGAAGCGATTGTAATTGTATCCACATATTCTACGATTTCGAAGCCGGGTAAATTACCCCCACCGCAGGTACTTGCTCCAGTTGAACTACAAAAAGGCGAAGTAAAAAATGAACTTTTTTGACTTAGCGCAGCTGTTGCAGAGAAGTTACAAGAATCTGTAATTATTACAGGGACTGTTTGAGGGGCAAAAATTCCCGAGCAATCTCTAATAATATAAACACTAACAGCGTATTCGGTAGCAGAAGTTTTTACAATTTGGGTAAAACCTCCCGCAATGTGCGTGGCATAACTGCCAAAGGCTAATGATAATAGAATGGTTAGGGAGAGTAATATTTTTTTCATAGGATTGGCTTTGGTTTTTTTGACGAACCTAAAACCAAATGGTTGCCAATCTTATTGTTTTATAAACTTAGTGGTAAAATTATAATGGTTACTTTTTACATTGAAAAAATATATTCCTGAGCTTAATTGATCGATGCTGATATTGGTAGGTTGTGTTAAATTTTGATCTGATTGTTGAAGCAAAATTTTACCACTTATATCGGTAATTGAAATTGTATAACTGCCTTGAAAGTAACCCGAAACAATCAAAAAGTCTTTAGCCGGATTTGGGTAAAGTTTTATTGAATTTATATCAGTAATTTCATCGCTTCCAACAGGTGGTGGAGGCGGGGCAGGACAAACATAAGTCCATTGTAAATCGAGCCATTCTGAGCGATCAGCAATCCAATTTTTTAAAAAGTTAACTTCAGATTTATGGGTTAGCCCAACAAATGCATTTGGCCAAACATATTGCCCTAAAACTGGCCACCTTTCAAAATTTCGTTGAATTGCAGGGCCTAAATAAGTTACCATCGAATCTATAATGTCATTAACACCTTGCTCGCTTAAAACACCTTGCCTTAAATTATTCCATTTGCAATCAAGGGCTTTTGCGTAAGTTGTATCCTGTAACATTCTTTGGGTCCACCATAGTCTGTCTCCATATGGATATATCCATCCATCTGTCTCCAATGCTTCATTCCAATAATCAACATTGCCGTAGCCTAAATTAAAGTCCCATATGGGGCCCGCATTTATTTTATCATTCTTGTCTTTGTAGAAATAAGTACTAAATCGATAACCATCAACATTTTTGGTTAATTCGTTTATTATTTGGTAATCAACAAATGAGTTTAAGTCTAGGTATTTTTGATAGCCATTGATTGTATCGGCAAAGTTTGGTCCTGCCAAAACAGATTCTGTTTCTTCAAGATACTCTTCAATGTATTGCTTTTGAGGCAAACTCATGTTATCCGCTTTCGTGTCGAAAAACTGAAAGTAATTTGGGTTGTAATTGGGGAAACTTGGAGATGGATTTGAATAAAAACCCGGAGAACCATTAGGCTCAATTTTATCGAGTCTAAAAATGTAACCTCCTGTTATTTCATTTCCAACAGTATCTTGAGGATTTAACTTAGCGATGTCTACTCTGTTTTTGTCTTGCTTAATTTGCTCCATCAATAAGTAAAGCCCTTTGTAATCATCATTTATAACTAACTCAAAAAAGCGAGTACGGGAAGAATAAACGTTTAGTCTTTTTCCAATTTCGAATGTCAGGGCATTTCTCAAAAGAGTTTTATCGCTAAAAGGGCCATAAAAAATCCAATCATTTTCTTCAGGAAAACCCATCAATGGAACATTATTGTTGTTTCCCTGAGCATCTACTGTTTCTACTTGGTAAGATTTTTTTTCAAAAACCAAAGAAGATTCACCCCTTAATTCAATAGTTATTTGGCCATTGTAGTTATTGAAGTTATCGGTTATGTTATTTACTAAACCGGCCGGATTATCAATAACCCCCATGGTAGCATTAATTTCTGGGTCGTCAAAAATTTCTTGGCCATTTGTATTAATTACAACAATTGGAAGATGGCTCTCAGTAAATTCAAAAGGTGGTGTAAACCAACTTGGCGGATTACTAAAAACTTGGTTTTGATAGGTAACGC
>JABAYK010000196.1 GCA_018609045.1 Flavobacteriales bacterium | reverse complement strand
GCATAAACCTTGTTGTAGGTTTGGAAATCTCTTTTCATGTTTACCAAAAAAACTGTAACATCAACAAGGTTTTCCCATTTTGCCCCTGAAGCTTCTAAAACAGCATTAACATTATCAAAAACAGAGCGACATTGAGCTTCAAAATCGAATTCGATAAAATTTCCATTATGGTCTAACTTTAAACCTGGCACACCGCTATCATTTGAATCTGAGCCAGCGGTTCTTGGCCCTACTCCTGAAAGGAACAACAAATTTCCAACTTTACGAGCATGGGGATATAATCCAACTGGCTTTGGGGCTTTATCAGCATTTATTTTTGTGGACATAGAATATTTTTTGCCAAATATAGGAGTTCGAAATTTTTAGAAAGACACATTCCATATCTTTGATTTAAGAAAAATATCCATGAAGTTTTTGAAGTCTGTATTTGTGTTGGTTTTGTTTTTTACCATCATCCATGTAAATGTAAAAGGTCAAAGTGGTTACAATCCACTTTTGGTAAACGAAGTTTTAGAAGAAAATATCCTTACCCCGCCTAACCTAGCAAAAATTGAATTAGAAGATAGTCTTAATCCTTTTAGATACAGGGTTGGCGTAGCTATGGCTTATGAAGAAAACTTAGCCAAAAAAGAGCTATTACAAGTTGGTGATCACTATTTATTAAGAGAAGTAATTTCAATTCCAACTGCAAAAGCCATCGGTGTTTACTTTGAAAGATTTGATTTAGAAGAAGGTCAAACTCTTAATATTTACAATGCAAAAATGGAGTTGGTTCAAGGGCCATACAATCAAAATCTCAATGAAGATGGTGGCTCTTTCGCCTTGCCTTATGTTGTGGGAGAAAAAATAATACTTGAATTTTCATCTCAAATAAAATCAAGTTTTGACATAAACATTAAGGAACTAGCCTATTTCTATCGAGGCGTGCCAGATGCATCGAAAGGCGCTAGAGACTTTGGTGATGCAGATGCATGCCAAGTAAATGTAAATTGTAGCGAAGGAAATGGCTGGGAAAACCAAAGAGATGCTACAGTTAAAATCTCTGTAAAAGACGGAGGAGGATTTTATTGGTGCACAGGAACCATAATGAATAACTCTAATGGAGGCTGCAAACCTTATATTCTTTCCGCCGACCATTGCGCTGAAAACTCAACTTCATCAGATTTTGGTCAATTTGTTTTCTACTTTAATTATCAAGGGGTAGATTGTAACAACCCAGTTAGTGAATTGGCTGTAAACTTCAAAACTTTAACAGGATGCTCAAGGTTAGCTCAAAGTAACTCAGGAGGAAATACCGATTCTGACTTTTTACTAGTTGAATTAAATGATACTATTCCTAAAAATTTCGATGTTTATTATAGCGGATATGATGCGACGTCAACCATTCCAAATGTTGGAGGGGTTGGAATTCACCACCCCGATGGTGACATCAAAAAAATATCAACTTTTAACGGCAATGTAACTACAGATAGTTGGGGAGGTGTAAAGCAAAATTCACATTTTATTGTAAACTGGATTTCTACTGCTAATGGTTTTGGTGTTACTGAAGGAGGTTCATCTGGCTCAGCCATTTTTAACAGCGAAGGATTGGTAATAGGCACTTTAACAGGAGGAGCCTCTATTTGCAATAATCCAGGTTCGGCTACAGATTATTATGGGAGAATGTATATGCATTGGGATAGAATTGGAACTTCTGTTGACAAAAGACTTGACTTGTGGTTAGATCCTGCAGCCACTGATTCAACAAATAATTTAAGACTAAGTGGCACCAGAAGACCTTGCTTGGCGCTACCTGCATCAGTTGAAACTAAGTTTGTAGAAAAAGATATATTCAAAATTTACCCTAACCCCGCGAACCAACAAATTAATTTCGAAGTAATAAATTCAAATATTTCAGTTAAGATTTTCAATAGTTTGGGACAACTTGTAACCGAAAAAAATCAAGTTAGTAGAGGAACTTTCACCTTTAATTTAAAACCAGGCACCTATATTGCAGAAGCCTATTCTGAAAAAGGAATTCAACGAGAAAAATTTATCATCTTACAATAAAAAATGAAAAAATTAATCTTTATCGCCATCGCAAGTATTGCATTAGTAAGTTGCAAGGCAAAACCAGAAGTAGCCCAAGAAAAAACTTCAACTGAAGCAAATTCTCAAAAAATGGAAATGGCCCAAGATGAAAATATGCCTAAAGAAGTTTATGCTCCGGCCGAAGAAAAAGAAGGATCTCCTCAAAAAAAAGTTGAAATTTTTGCTAACGATGAAGGAATGCAAGGCGGACCTGCTCATTTAAGTGAGGAGCCAAGATTATTGCTTTTAAATAAAAAGT
This sequence comes from Flavobacteriales bacterium, assembly GCA_018609045.1. GTDB lineage: Bacteria > Bacteroidota > Bacteroidia > Flavobacteriales_G > Salibacteraceae > JAAZVO01. The sequence goes on along the minus strand of JABAYK010000196.1, from coordinate 468 downwards.
CAACCGATGAATTTTCGAGACTTAAGCAAGATCCTTACACAATTAACAATGTAAGCACCTACCAAACTCAAATTATTGTTTCACTTTCTTACAGTGGAGGCTGTGGTGGGGCAAATTTTAGTGCCAATTGGAACGGAATGTTGATGAAATCGATGCCTCCAAAGGCAAATATTTCTTTAAATCTTGATGACCAAGACGATTGCGAATCTATGGTAAATGAAAAAATATATATTGACATTGCACCCTTATTGAAAGAAGTTGGCTCACAAGGTGCCATGGTTAGGTTGCAAGGCTGGGATGCTCCCTTAGATTTTACAGTTAAACAATAAATTAAGCAAAAGCATTTAGTACATTTTTTATGGGTGAGTAATAGCTCCTTCCGAATAATATTAGATGCACTAAATTTGGGTATAAGTTGCAAATATCAATTCTTTTTTCCCATCCTTTTTCTAGCGGAAATTCATTTTG
>JABAYK010000162.1 GCA_018609045.1 Flavobacteriales bacterium | reverse complement strand
GAAAAATACATTTGAAAAATAATTGGTGGAAGTCCGACCATGGCCACTTACTAGCTTTCTTACAGGACAAAAAAATTCCTGTAGCGCTGATACGAAAAAATAAAAAATATATTCTTATAAATATCAAAGCTGGAACAGAAGTTTCAGTAAATAAAGAGGTTTCAGAAAACATTAGTAATGAAGCTCATTCTTTTTTTTCTCCATTACCTGCAGGAAAAATAAGCCAGATGGGATTACTGAAATTTATTTTGGCATTTACTAAAAAAGATGTTCTTTTCTTTTTTATATTAGGTGTATTTGGAGCTATGTTGTCGCTTTTTATACCAATAATGTCCGGTTATATATTTAATGTAATAGTCCCCGGAGGACTTAAAGGAAGTCTCTTTGAAATAATTGGAATTTTACTAACCATAGTTACTCTTTTAGGAATCACAAATATTGCTAGAGCGCTTGCAGTGCTTAGGTTTGAAGGTAAATCAAGTTACAAACTTCAATCCGCCGTTTGGGATCGAATTTTATCTCTTAAAGTTCCTTTTTTTAATAAATATGATCCCGGAAATTTAGCACAAAGAAGTTTGAGTATCGAAAAGATTAGGCAAATTTTATCTGCGAACGTAATGACCGCTATGGTTTCAGCGATATTTTCTATTTTTTATTTAGGATTAATGCTTTATTACGACTTAAAACTGACCTTGCTTGCACTTTTTTTAGGTTTAATTGTTGCAGGATTCACATTAACTATCAGTAGGCTTGCATATAAGCATGTTGCTGGATATATGCGCATGCAGGCAATAATTTCAGGCGTAATGATGATGATGATTAGTGGAATTTCAAAAATAAGAATGACTGCTTCTGAAGATAAAGTGTTTAGTATTTGGGCTGATAAATTTTCAAAGCAAAAAAAACATTATGCTGACAAACAAAAATTAATAATTATTGCATCCGTCTTTACTTATGGTTTCCCAATTTTAGCAACTCTTTTAATATTCATTAGAATTTATGACCTTTTAATACTTCCTAACTCCATTTTTAATATTGGTGATTTTATAGCCTTCAATTCTGCTTACTTGAGTTTTCAAGGAGCACTAATTAGTGCATTTATGGTTACTGTTCCATTAATGAGCATAAAACCTGCTCTAGAGTTACTTAGACCTATACTGGAGGCCGACACGGAGAATTATGCCAATAAAAAAGACATTGGTGTTTTAACTGGAGATATTGAAATTTCCAATCTAAATTTTAAATACAGCGATAGCGATAAAATCATTCTAAAAGATATAAATCTCAAAATAAATGAAGGAGAATTTGTTGCGATTGTTGGAGAATCAGGTTCTGGGAAATCTACCTTATTAAGAATTTTGCTTGGTTTCGAAGAATATCAACAAGGAACGGTTTTATTTAATGGAACTGACATGAAAGATTTAGATATACGAAACGTTAGGGATCAAACTGGTGTTGTTTTACAAGACGGAAAAATTATGGAAGGAACTGTTTTATATAACATCATTGGGACATCAGATTACACCGTTGAAGAAGCTTGGGCGGCAGCTAAGATGGCTGGTTGTGATGAAGATATAGAAAGATTAGAACAACAAATGAATACCGTCCTCCCTGCCGGTGGTGGAGTTTTGTCTGGTGGCCAACAACAACGAATTGTAATCGCTCGTGCAATAATTAGAAACCCAAAACTAATCATATTTGATGAAGCTACTAGTGCACTAGATAATGATACACAAAAAACGGTAACTGAAAACTTAGACAAATTAAAGGTCACTAAAATTGTTATTGCGCATCGATTAAGCACCATTAAAAATGCAGATACTATTATCGTTCTTGAAAATGGTGAAATTACAGAAAAAGGGAGTTATGATAGCTTAGTGAAAAACAAATCATTTTTCTATAATTTAGTTAAGAGTCAAATGAATTAAACATAAAAAAATGAAATATATTTTTATTCTACTAGTTTCTATAACTTTTCATTTTGAATTAAGAGCACAAGACAACTTAATATCTTTTCAAAAGATATTAAATGAGGGTTTTGAGAATAATTTTAACATAAAATTAAAACAATTATCAGTAACGAAATCGGACTATACACTTCTGAAAGCAAGTGGTTTTTTAAATCCTTTTATCGATACAGAATTAGTTTATGGTGAAGGTACGAATCCATCTTTTGATAATGATGGAACTATGTATGCAACGTCTAATTTTGTTATTCCAACTAAATTTGGTGTCAATTTTTATACCGGGTTTAAATTAGAGAGAACTACCGAAATAAATGACGATACAAATACTCTATTTAATGGATCTGGGGCTTATGCGGGAATTATTATTCCTTTATTAAAAGATTTAGGCAAATACAATTCTGAAAATTCTTTTTTAGAGGTGTCAAAATTGAATCAAAAAGCTTTAGAAGAAGAATTTTCAAACGAAATATTACTTTATTTTAATGAATTATTAAGCAATTACCTTACCTTAAAAGAAGTGATTGAAGATTACAAAATTGATAAAGATGTCCTTGCCATAACAAAAAAATACAAAGATGAAATCGATTTATTGGCTGATAATGATAGAATTCCTTTGGTTGAAAAAAATAGAGCAAGCTCTTTTTACAATACTAAAATTTTAGCTGTTAATCTTTCGAACATAACTGTTTTAGAGGTTTATTATGACACCAAGTTTATTTTAGGGTTAAATAATAATAAAACTAATGATTCAGTTCCTTTATTAATAGATGAAGTAGCCGATCCAAATCAAGAAAAATTATTAACGTATATCGATAGAAAAAAAAACTCACTAG
>JABAYK010000185.1 GCA_018609045.1 Flavobacteriales bacterium | reverse complement strand
AAGATAAAGAGGCGGTTTTTAAAAAAACCTTGCTCAATTTTCAAGACAAATACGATGTTAATTTATTAAAAGAATTTTTTTACTATTGGACTGAGAAAGGAGATAACGGTAAAAAGATGAGATTTGAACTAAGCAAAAACCAACCATTTAACACAGCTAGGCGGTTAAGCACTTGGAAGAAGAACGAGAGCAAATACGGAACACCAAAAACCACAACCGAATCAAGGCAGGAAATGAATAGAGCATTATTTAACGAGGCAATAAAAAACTAAAATGAGCGACAAGTTAACAATAGCACAGCGGTACGACTTCAAAAACATTAGTCCAAAGCTAACAGCAAGCGAAAAGGAGATAATTTTAAGCAGGGCAACAGAAACTTTAAAAACAATCCAAACGGTAAACATTGAAGTATTTGTAGCGACCTTCATAAAAGTTTTTGATTTTGCTTTGAATTTGGCAGGACACAAGAAAAATGAGGACGATTACAAAAATCAAGTTGGAGCATATTTACACCAAATGAAAATAAACGTCAGGACTGGATTATACGGCAGCCTAACATCGGAAGAACTTAGTTTGGCAGTTCAAAGGGGAATGGCAAAACAGTATGGTGATTATATGGGCATAAATTACGCAACCATTAACGATTTTATACTTGGATATCTTAAAGAACAAAACGAGGCTATAACCAAGCAGCGACTTCACGAAGCGAATCTGAAATGGGATGCTCAGCAAGAAGAAAAGGCTATCAAAGCCCGTAAGGATTACGAAAAGAGTTTTGTCGGAATGATAGAAGCGGACAAAGCGAAGAAGAAAAAAGAACCCACAAAAATGGTTAATGATTACGGTTCTCAAAAGTTTATTCAATTGCAAAAAGAGGGAACCATTAACCTAACTGAGATAGAGGTAACCAAATTAAAAGAGCGCACTTTGTTAGCCTATGCAAAAGAAGTTAGCGAAGCCAGAAAGTTAGTCATTAGAAAACGTGCAGCGACGACAGGCGATAAAATTAAACCAGTTTTTAGGTTGGACAACGAAGAAAGCGAGCGAGCATCTAAAAACAGAATCTTTAGATTACTAGCTTACAATGAATATTTAAAAGGGTAATAAAAAAAATGGATTTCAATTCTGATTTTAAATACGATTTAAAGGTAGGTCAAGTTGCTGAAAAATACCTTTCTGAAATTCTTGGTAATAAAAAGGTTGAAGTTAAAAATGACCTGCAAGCGCATAAAACTGGAAATGTTTTTATTGAGTATTTTTCCAGAGGTAAACTAAGCGGAATTTCAATATCAGAGGCAGAATTTTATTGCATTGTAATTCAAAAAACACTTATAATTTTGCCATCAAAAAACCTGAAAACTTTGTGCAGGAAATACATTGGCTCAAAACGAGATATAAAAGGAGGAGATAACAATACTAGTAAAGGAATATTACTTCCTGTGATTGACTTATTAAAATGAAAGGTTGGAGAAAATGCAAATTTAAAGGTTGCGGCAAGCAGTTTGAGAAGTTAAGACCTTTACAAAGTACTTGCTCAGTTCAATGCGCTTTAAACCATTCTAAAGACTTAAAAGCAGCAAAGGAAAAAAAAGACTGGAGAAAGAAAAAAGCGGAGTTAAAAGAGCAAATCATTTCTTTGTCTGCTTATAAAAAGCTACTCCAGCTTGTCATTAATAAAATAGCCAGAGAAATAGACTTTTGTCAACCTTGCATCTCTTGCGGCAATCCAAAACCAAAGAAGAAAAACGCGGGGCATTATCATTCGGTGGGTGCTAATCCTTCGGTTCGGTTTAACCTTATGAATATCTATCTGCAGTGCGAACATTGCAACAGTTATTTATCTGGAAATTTAATTAACTACTCAAAAAATTTACAAGAAACATTCGGAGTTGATTTGTTTGAATACATAAATTTTGGAATCATCGCAGAGTATCCAGTATTGAAACCAAGCAAAGAAGAAGTAAAAGAAGCCATAAAACGAGCGAAAGAGTTTAACAAGACACTAACTAATGAACGACTAAGCAAAGACGATAGAATAGCCCTAAGAAAAGCAGCAAACAAATTTATTGGATTATACCAACAAAAAAGCCCCGAATAAACGAGGCTCTTTCTAACTAAAACAGGATATGAGCGTAAAGCATAACGCCCTAACAAGACTGCAAAGCTAATCAAATTATTGAACCAGCAGCAGCCAAAGCAAGCAAATCAAATTATATTTTTAGCGACTTTAGATAATTTATTTTTAATTAATATTATAAAAAGCGCAATTTGTATAATATTTATATTATATTTGTTCTGTAGAAAGGAAATAACTACTACAAAAGTTCTTTGAGATAGTTGATAATGAAGTTGTGATTAAGGGAAACAAGACGTGAAGCCCTGAACGAGAGTTTAAGTATCGAAATGCTGGCATAGGCTTAATTGCTATTTTGCTCCCTTCTTAGTGAAGGATAGAGAAAGAAACGGTTACAGGATAACTTTAAGAATAAGTATACCGAAGCGAGGCAAGTGGTATTACCACCGAAAGGTAAAAGCTCAAAAGGCTGGTAATAAATCGTAATCTGCTTATGGACGAACTTGTAAACGAATTAATACCGACTGAAACATAAGAGCATTAAGTTGCTTCTATCTCATTGAATTTTTTAAATAAAAATATTTGTAACAAAAACAAACAAAGCAAGATATGAAGTTGATTGAAAAGTTAAAACCAGAGTATAAACAAATTTTAGAGGAGAAAAAAAACAAATACCCGTCTTTAGTATCTGACATTATAAAAGCGATGGAGGAAGAAGAATTTATTTT
>JABAYK010000063.1 GCA_018609045.1 Flavobacteriales bacterium | reverse complement strand
CAAAATGCAAATTAGATATGTGAGTATTCGTTCCATTTTAATGCAGTACAACGGTCTGGTATAAGAGCAGTAGCGGATTTAAAGCACTGTCTTTCCGGACAGCAAGATACTTATTTAAATGCGAAAACGGTTCAAGTTTGCACCTGAACCGCTATTGCTTTTATACATTGTTGGCTGTAGTTTTTTCAATCAGCTCTTTCTCAAATTTTTAAATAGTCTGATAAATATGTAGATATGACTTAAGAACGCAGCTAAACCATAGGTTACAAACGTCAACCAAATAATTCCTAGGTTATGATTATAGAGTTCTAAGCTAAAAAATTGAGGAAAAGCAGTAATTAAATCTCCAAACCCAACAATATTGAATATCCATACTAACGGAATGGCAAAACTCCATTTGTTTTTTAATGCAATGGCGGCAATGATGGCTAAAATTGCTGTAGTAAAGTCAAGCAGACCAACTGATGTTAAAAAGTCCGAAGGAAAGCCGTCATAAAATTGCTCCTTTGCCATAAACGTCAAGCCCAAATACCTAAAGGTGTTTAAGAAAACAAAAGGCAAAAGTGCTTCGTGTAAGGATAGTTTTGAAATTCGAGGTTGAATCCAATACTTGAAACCTAAAATGATTGCGATTGTGCCTGTCAAGGCTTGTAAGTTGATAATTGTAAAATTGTCCATTTTTTATTACTTTAATTTTTTATTTTTTTTAGCACAAAATAGTTCAAGTAGAAAATCATACCTATATAGGTTAAAATAAGGGTAGGTATTGTGGTATTAAACATTACATTCAAGTCGGGAAGTCCAAACCAATCTTTAAATGAAGTCGTTGCTATTAGTAGTAAGAAAACAACTCCAAAAACAAATAAGCCTATTATATAAAATTTGTTTTTTGTAGTTCGTTCAATGCCTTTTTCTTTTTCTTTTTTGAAAAAATAGGACAATGCCAAGGTAGAAACTAAACCTTCTATTGCTATGGCGAGATAAACGTTGGAATGGTATAAACCAAGCCCAATAGTATGAGTTTCTTCGCCAAAAATATGGTGTGGGTAACCCGATATGAAATCCAAAATAAAATGACCTAGAACTAGAAGACCGCCTGCTATTCCAATTTTAGTACTCTTAAAGATTAAGCGACCTATAATGAAGATTGCCAAAACCCAAAAAAGTTGTGGCAACAAGTCGTGGCTAAAAAGCATATTTACATCAATGCCTTGTAAAGTTACATCTTCGACACTATTTGGTTCTGTTGGTTCAATACCTAAATAATGGAATGTAAGCCAAACTAAATCCTGAAATTGTGAAGCTATTAAGAAGAATATTAAAGAGCCTTTTGGGAATTTTTGGTAAGCCAAAAGAGCTGTAGTATAATGACCGGCTAACATATGTTATCTATTTGGTATCGATTGTTTATTCAATTGCTTGAACATGAATTTGGGAGCCAATCGACCCATTGCTTTTAGTGCTTTGGAAATACCAGGCGTAATTTCTTCTTTACCTTTTATGTAATCTTTCCAAAAAATATCAGCTAATTTATCAGGAGGCATTGGTTTTAAATTGTCATCTTCGGCAATATCTGCTCCGTGAGCCAAGGGTGTATCCACAACAGGGGGCAATAATTCAATCACTTTTATATTATGCGGTTGTAGTTGCGGTCGAATGGCTTGTGTCCAAAAATGTAATGCTGATTTTGTTCCTGAATATACAGGTGCTTGTGCAAATGGAACATACGCCAAACCCGAAGAAACATTGACAAGAACTGCGTTATTACTTTTTTTGAGTAGTGGAAGGAAATAGTGCAACACTCTAATAGGTGAATTGTAGTTGATTTTAATTTCCTGCATTTGTTTTTGCAAGTCGTTGCTTTCGTTTCCTGCATCTACTAAATTCATAATACCTGCGTTGTTGATAAGGACATCCAATCCGTCAAATTTTTGTTGAATATCGTCTGCGAGCATCCTTACTTCAGCATCATCTGTTACATCACTTTGATAGATATGTATTTGGGGATTTTCTTGTTTTACTTTTTCTAGTTTGGCAAGATTTCTACCTGTTATGATTACGGTATTTTTATTCTCCATAAACTTTTTAGCGATTGCAAGTCCAATTCCTGAACTTCCACCCGTTATAAGTACTATTTGTTTTGATTGTTTCATTTATATTCTCTATTTTTGCTATTAAAACAGTAGCAAAAGTAAGGTAAATAATTATTACTACCTAAATAATAGTAAAAAAATGGAAAATAAATTTAGATCAGGCTGTCCACTTGCTTCCACTTTAGATATAGTAGGAGATAAATGGTCTTTGTTGATTGTAAGGGATATGTTGCTTCAAGGCAAAAAAAATTTTAAGGAATTTTCTGCCTCACCAGAGGGAATTGCACCAGGTATCTTATCTTCAAGATTAAAGTGGTTGGAAGAAAATGATTTGATAAGCAAGCAAAAATTGCCTGATAATCAAAAGGAAAATATTTATTTACTGACAGAAAAAGGAATAGGGCTGGCACCTATAATTACGGAAATCGTTTTATGGAGTGGTGAAAATCTAAATCCCCAAAATGCAATTTCAGGAATGATTAAAGATAAATCAACTTTTACTGAGGGTGTTCAAAATAATTACCGTCAGCTTGTTCAAGAAATTTTGAGCTGAGCAGTGTTCTTTTAAATTACAGCCAACGGGTTTGTATATGAAAAGTAGCGGATTTTTTGCACGAACTTTTCGGTTAAACACAGACCTTAAATTTATAAAATTCATTTCGATTTAGCACCTAAACCGCTATTTTTTATATACGTTGTTACCCACTGGCTTTATTCCGTTCAGCTT
>JABAYK010000002.1 GCA_018609045.1 Flavobacteriales bacterium | reverse complement strand
TATGCCAACCGAAACTAGGGAAGGAATAGCATAGAAAATATAGGTAATCAAACCCAAGGCTGATGAAAGTCCATTAGCATAGGCATTAATAATTAAATGCTCTGTATAATTAAAGTCTCTTTTTCGGTAAAAAAGTTTGGTGAAAAATGAAAATATTGGAATTGCAGCTAAAATAATTAGGGTTAAGTTTTGGTTAACGATGTCTCCTACTTTTTTGGTGTCTTCGGTTTGATCTCCTGAAAGACCGAAGTATTCGTTTACCATATCGGTAGATTGGAAATAGTAATTTAAAACAGCACTAATTGAGGCAAATACCAACAAAAACCTAAATGGGTGAAAGTACTTAATTGTTACCCCGTTTATGTAATCTAGGGTAACTTTTTGTGGACTTACAAGTAACTCTTTGAGAGTAAACATGATTCCTCTTTCAAGGTTAAAAACCTGATTAAAGACCATGTGAATACTGTCTAAAACAGTATACCTTTTAGTAATTAGCTTTTGTCCACAATTACTGCAATAAGCTCCATGAAGAGGCTCAGCGCAGTTTTTACATAAAGTTTTTTCCTCACTCATTTCTTTAGTTTGAGTAAAATAAAAAGGCGCGCTAAATGCGCGCCTTAAGATGTTTTAGTTTAAAAACGAATAGTTATTGCCATAGTAAAGCATTTGCACTACAAAATCATCAGGATATGAAATTTTTACATCAGTAATGTTGCCATTTTCATCCATTGTTGCTTCGTAGTTCGGATTTATAAATCCACCATAAGGAGCAATGCCTAAACTTTCTGATCTTTTTAAAACTTCTAGGTGCAATTCTTTGTCAACTAATACACCATAATTTTCTACCAAAGCCATTCCTGCCTCAAAATCACCTTCGGATTTAATGCGTTGAATCTCTCTAAGCAAATCACCAAAAAGAATTTTTAATTTGTCATAGTCATTAATCACAAAAAAGGTTTTTCCATCTTTTTGCTTTCTTTCAACAACATTTTCTGTAGCTCCTTTTTCAAAAACCCATTTTGCAACCAATTGACGATTTCTCATGTGGGCTTCTTCAATATTTTCTCCCTCTTCAATTCTTCTCATTTGAACCATCATACCATTTCTAATGTAGCTATCGTATTCTGCTTTTCCTACTTCAAGGCTTTCCATTAAACCTAATTCAACCAACTTAGGGTCCATTAAATAGAATAGTGCAACCAAATCAGCTCTAGCTTCTTCTAAAGTAGAGGCATAGTTTACTAAGGTTTCTTTAGGTGTGCCAACTCCGGGGTTTAATTTTCCTGATGCGTGTCCAATTACTTCGTGCAAAGCAGTATGTAATTTACTAGCAATTTTACTGTGGGCTTTAGCTCTGTCAATTTCTTCTTGAGAGTAAGCAAACTCCTCTAAATAACTTGCGCCGCTAGAATTATCGTAAGCCTCAACAATATTTCCTAAGCTAACAGATTTAGAGCCATGTTTTGCCCTAATCCAGTTTGCATTTGGCAAGTTAACACCAATTGGAGTAGAAGGGGAAGCATCACCACTTTCTATGGCAACATTAACTACTTTGTAACTAACACCCGTAACATTTTCTTTTTTGTGTTCATCCATTATAGATGAGTTATCTTCAAAGTATTGGGCATTATCGGCAACTACTTTCATTCTTTCAGAAGCATCAAAATCTGAAATTTGAATGATAGATTCGTATGTTCCTCTAAATCCTTTTGCATCGCCATAAACTTCTATAAATCCGTTGATGTAGTCTATAGCATCTGAAGTAGTACTTGCCCAAACAATGTTGTATTCGTCCCAAACTTTTAAATCACCCGTTTGGTAGTATTTTATCAATAAATCGAATCCTTTGTTCATCGATTCACTTTCAGCATATTTTTTTGCTTCGGTTAACCATTTTACCATTTCTTGAATTGCCCCGCCATATCTGCCATCAGTTTTCCAAACATCTTCCATTAATTTACCATCCTTTTTGACCATGGTGGAGTTTAATCCATAAGAAATTGGTTCACCATCATTTTTATCAATAACATTAGCATAATAAGCGTCAACTTCTTTATTTGTAATGCCATCTTCATAAAAATTATTGGCAGAACCTGCAATTAGGTCTTTTTTAGAATCAAGGTTAACTCTTTTAGCATCAACACTTGGGTCGAACATGGCAGTTAAAACCTCTGCAGGCAATGAAGCACCAGTATTTATCATAAGTTCCTCAAAATAGGTTTGCGGAAAACTAGGGTTTATTTTACTCATAGAGTAGTGATGATGAATACCATTTGAAAAGAAAACTCTTTTGGCATAAACCAAAAAGTTATCCCAATTTTCACCACTTTTTTCACCACTGTAATTGGCTACAATTTTTTCTAAAACTTTTCTTATTTGAAGATTGTACTTATAGTTTTGGTCCCAAATTATATCTCTACCTGCTAAAGAAACTTGCGCCAAGCAATAAACAAGGTTTTTTTGTTTTTGGCTTAGTTTTTCAAAACTAGGTACCTGGTATCTTATTACCCTAATATCAGCAAACTGCTCAGTTTGCCACTGAAAATCGTCTTTTTTGGTTTCTTCCATGGCTGTTTCTGTTGAAGTATCTTCTGCTTTTTGGTCGGGTGCATTGCAGCTAGAAAGTACAACACTAACAGCCATAGCACCGCTTAATAATAACTTACGTCTCATTTTTTTGGTTTTGGTCAAAAATAATTATTTGACAACTAAAAAATAGCGTTAAAATATCCGTAAATCAACTATTTTTAGTTGGTTGTTGATTGCGGATATAATATAGAGTCTGAGTGATTTTTTTGGACAATTAATAACAGATTGGATTCTATCTTTTCAGCAATAAAATTTGATAACACTGTATACCCATCTAAGTTAAAATGTCTGTCTAAT
>JABAYK010000129.1 GCA_018609045.1 Flavobacteriales bacterium | reverse complement strand
ATTCTGCAGTAAATTGAACGGAAATACCAAGTTTAACTTCCCTTGTAATGCTAAAATATTATAAGTTTTTTCAAAAAAGCTTGAAAGTTTAAAATTAGTTTGGTGCCTTGCATCTTCATGTTTTATGCTCAATTTTGAATTGGTGAAGTAAGGTGGGTTGCAAATTATTAAATCAAATTTTTTGTAAAAAGGTTCTTTAAAAAAATCATTTTTTATTGTAAAAAACTTGTTTTCAAAAGGATAACTTTTAATATTTATCAGGATACTTTCAAATGCATACTTATTTTTTTCAATAAAGGTAATTTCAGCTTTAGATCTTTGGGCTAACATAAAGCCTAAAATTCCACTTCCTGCGCCAATATCTAAAATTGATTTGGTATTGCCCACATTTGCCCAAGCGCCAATTAAAATACTATCTGTACAAATTTTAAAAGTCTCTTTATTTTGAAAAATTGAAAATTTTTTTAAGAAAAATTGCATATATTGTTTTACAATTACATAATTAAATAATTATATTTGACATACCACGATAAAAAAACAATTAAAATGGCTAACTACGCAGATGAAGAGTGGAAAACTCTAACTTTAGAAGGATATGTAGAGTCGGAAAATTATCAAATTTCGAACTACGGAAGAGTAAGAAGGTTTAAACACCACTTAAAAAAATGGAAAATACTTAAACCTACTTTGGTTAATGGTTATTGTTACATGTCATTCAGAAATGAAAAAGATTGGAAGATTAGAAAAACTTTTTCGTTACACAGACTTACAGCTGAATACTTTTTACCAAGACCTAAAAATTTGGATGCCAATTTTGTTATTCATCTTGATTATGACAAGACAAATAACGATATTAAAAACATGATGTGGGTTGACCAAAAAGGTTTAACTGAACACAATAGAAAAAATCCAAAGGTTATTAACTCAGGTAGAAAAGGAATAATTACCTACTCTAAATTGACAGAAACTGATGTAATCAGGTTAAAAAGAAAGATTAGAAGAGGTAAAAACAAGTTATACAAATTAGCTAAAGAGTTTGGCATTACACATACTCAATTAAACAGAATTCGTTCAGGCGAAAATTGGGGTCATGTTAAACTTGCTGATGATGACCCAGGTTTAGATTAATAATTTAATCTAAATATAGATATCTAATAAGCCGGGAGGTAAAGAAACCAAGAGTTCTTTATTTTCTCGGCTTATTTTTTTGAAAGTATTTTTTGTTTTTGGTACTAAAATCTCTTTTTGATCTTTATTGATTACTTCTATTATAGGATTAGCAGGGTTGTCAATTACCTGTTTAACAATTCCTATTTCACCTAATTCTTCATCAATTAAGATATAACCTTCAACTTCAAAAAAGTAAAAGTTTTTATCATCTAATTCAGGCAAAGAAGATAATGGTAAAAACATATCTTTTCCATTAAGCAATTTGATTTGATCTTCATCTAAATCTTCAAAAAATATTCTGGCTTTTTTGCCTGAGATTAGCTGAACGTCACCAATAAAAAATGGAACCAAATTTTTGTTGAGTTCAACAAAAACTGATTCCATTTCAATATATTCTTCAGGGTTTGTTGTGTCTAATGACACTAGAAAATATCCCTCTAATCCAGAATTTTTTAAAATCTTCCCTAAATAATAAGCATTTTCAAGTTTGAGCATGCTTTTAGAAAAAATTACTCAGCAGTTTTTTCTTCTGTTGAATCAACTGATTCTTCTGCTGCAGTATCTTCAGTCTCGGCAACTGGAGCTTCTTCTGTGGATTCTTCTACTGCAGGTTCTTCAGGTTTATTTTTTGCTGCAATTTCTGCAGCTCTTTTAGCATTTACTTCAGCTTCTGCAGCTAAAGCATCAGCAGCCATTTTTTCTTTGGTAGAAGCTAAATTATCTTTTTTACCTTGGATTTTTCCTTCTTTTTCGTTCAACCAATTTTCAAATTTTTGTTTAGCTACTTCTTCTGTAAAAGCACCTTTAGCAACACCTCTCATCAAGTGATCGTACATAAGTACTCCTTTGTAAGATAAAATTGCTCTCATAGTTTCAGAAGGTTCAGCACCTTTTTGAACCCAGCTTACAGCGCTATCAAAATTTAATTCGATTGTTGCAGGATTTGTGTTTGGATTATACGATCCTAAATTATCAATGAATTTACCATCTCTTTTTGATCTTGAGTCAGCAACCACTATTTGATAAAATGGTTTTCCTTTTTTTCCGTGTCTTTGAAGTCTAATTCTTGTTGGCATATTTTTTATTTTTTGAGGTGCCCGACCTCGGTTAATAATTAAGCGTGCAAAAGTGGTTATTTATTTTTAATTGATTGAAAATAAAACCAAAAAAAAAGCCCGCAAAGGGCTTTTTTTACTTTATTTTTAATTTTCTCTTATTTATTTAGAGTTCTGAGGTCCTTTTGGACCTTTTGGGCCTTTTGGTTTTTCCTTGATGTCATCTCTTCTTTCTGCTTCAAAGTCCTTCATTTTTTTGTATTGATCTGAAGTTAAAGCTTCTTTTAACTTGGTGTCTTTTTCCAATTTAGCAGCTTTTAACTCTTCACGCATTTGTTTTTGGTACCTGTCCTTAATTTCATCTGTTTGTTTTGTAAAGGATAAGTTTATTTCTGCTACATCTGATTTTTGCTTTTCATTTAACTGAAGCATTTCAGTCATTTTTTCGGTTTGTTTAGATGCTTTTTCTTCAACAGTTAAACCTTTTGCTTTTTCTGATCCTCCTTTTGGCTGAGCCATTAATCCAACACTTAAAAATAGTGCTGCACCTGCTAAAATTAAATTCTTTGTTTTCATAATTATAAGTTTTGTTATGTTCTTAAGATGACAATTAATAAAAAAGGTTTAATCAAGGTCTAAAAAAAAATATTTGTAAGCATCAA
>JABAYK010000191.1:1114-2913 GCA_018609045.1 Flavobacteriales bacterium | reverse complement strand
CATATATATAGGTTAAGGCAATTCCTACAAATGAAATCATAAGCACAGGAAATATTTCCGCCGCCTCCAAAATTTGATCTTCAAACAAAATGGCCATGATTTCTTGAGAATACAGCACACAAACTACCGCCGCTGCCACAGAGGGAATAAAAACCAAGTTGAAAGCTGTTTTTAGCAATTTAGAAATTGATTCGTTTAGCTTAATCATTCTCGAGAAAATAGGTAGCAACAAACCGGCAAACAAATAACCAAACATGTTAAACCCTTCAAACAATTTGTAGGATTTGGCATAAATTCCCGCCTGCATCCTGCCATCGGGAAGCATTCGTTCAATCATAACTCCATCCAACCGATAATAGAAGGACATTAAAAGCACCAACAAGGCAAAAGGCAGACTTTGCTTTAGAATAACCCGGAATAATTTCAAATCAATTTTCATTCTAAAAAATTTGGCTTGGCCATAAACCAAAACAAACGCTACCAAGCCAGTTATTAAATAGGCCCAAAATTGAGCGTAAACAAACCATTCAATTACAAAATTTTCACCAAAAGAGCTACTCCAAAGCAACACACTACAAAGCACAATCATAAATACCCTGTCCATAATAGAAAGAATCCCTTCTGTTTTAAATAAGTGCAAACCAGATATATTGGATCTTAGATACAAAATCATAGAAGCTAGAACCTGATTTACCCCCAAGATCAATAGCAACCAAAAAACGCGACCCTCGTAACCCACAATTAAACCAAACAATAGCGTTGCGAGCATATACACCATTGCTAAAATTAGTTTAACATTAAAAATACCTGAAAAGTAGCGCCTTAACATGTGCGCATGTTGGGCAATGTTTCGGTTGTTATAGTTGGTTATTCCAAAGTCGAGAATGATATTTAAAAGGATACTAAAACTAAAAACAGAGTAATACAACCCATATTCATCCGCTCCAACTCTATTTTGTACTGCAACATCAATTCCTAAAATCCAAAAAGGTTTAACTAAAATATTTAGAAAAACAATGAATATGAGATTATTAATAAATTTTCGTTGCATTTGAAATCGAAAAATAAGTGAGAACAAAGTAAAGCAATCGAATTCGTATGAATTCTATTAGAGGAACGTATATTTGCAGCCCTTATTTTGAAGCATGAAGATGACGGTTGAGCAGTTTTTTGACCTTTTTGTAGAAGAGTTAAAAAACAACGAAAACTTACAATACTATTACAAGTACTTAGAAAATCCATCGAAATTCGAATTTCGTAAGGCTTACTTCTGCCAACGCTTGCAATACATTGCAGACAACATAACAGACCCAAGCTTACGAATATGGGACTGTGGATGTGGGTTTGGAACTACGGCTATTTTTCTATCTATTAATGGAATTGCCTCACACGGGACTACACTAGAACATTACATTCACCAAATACCGAAAAGGCTAGAATATTGGGGTCAATTTGGTGATGTTAGTAAGTTCACTTACTCATACGAGAATATTTTTGACCATAAATTTGCAGCGAATAGCTACGATTTAATCATTATTCAAGATACGTTGCACCACTTAGAGCCTCTAGACGAAGCGCTTCGAGTGTTACACAATGTGCTCAGCGAGAATGGCAAGTTGCTCATTATTGAAGAGAATGGAAACAACATCATTCAAAACCTTAAACTGTACAAGCAAAGAGGGAGTAAAAGAATTATTGAAATTTACGATGAGAGCCTGAAAAAGAACATTTTACTTGGCAATGAAAACATTCGAAGTTTAGATACTTGGCAAAGAGCTTTTCAAAAGGAAGGATTTAAC
>JABAYK010000191.1:0-1104 GCA_018609045.1 Flavobacteriales bacterium | reverse complement strand
TTGAAAAAGATACCGTTCAATACATTCGTTATTACTTGCCATTTGCATTTCCAAACAAAAATGCAAAAGAGAGAGTAGAAAAAGAGCAAAAAATTTGGAAGAAGAATAACTTCCTAAAAGAGTATTTCTTTTTTGGAATCAACTACATGGTAGAAAAAGCATAATTTCATTCAATGAAAATTGCCGTTAATACCAGACTTTTGGTTCCAGATAAAATGGACGGCATTGCTCGATTTTCTTATGAAACTTTACAATTAATTACAGCAGCTCACCCAGAGGTTCAGTTCACCTTCATATTTGATAGAAAGGTTGATCATGAGAGTTTCCAATTTCCAAAAAATGTAGACTTTGTGAGCATTGGTCCTCCTGCACGTCACCCCATTTTATGGTATATCTGGTTCGAAAAAAGCCTAAAAAATTATATTAACACGAATAAATTTGATTTATTCTTATCGCCTGAAGGTTGGGTGCCACCAAAACTAAACTGCAAGAGTTTAGCGGTAATGCACGACCTCAACTTTGAACATTACCCAGAAAACATCATTTGGAGTCATCGAAAGTACCTTTTGCACTACTTCCCAAAATTTGCCAAACGAGCTACTCGAATTGCAACCGTTTCAAAATACTCTAAAAAAGACATTGAAAACTGTTACCACATTCCTTCAAATCAAATTGACGTGGTGTACAATGGTGCAAATGATGTTTTTAAGCCGGCAACGAGAAAAGAAAAAATAGCATTTAAAGAAGAGCACACTTCAAACAGTGACTTCTTCATTTTTATAGGCACCATTCACCCTCGAAAAAACCTAGAGCACTTATTGCTGGCTTTTGACAAGTTTAAAGCAGGTGATCAAAACAAGGTTAAATTATTGGTTGTAGGCAATAAAAAATGGTGGCCAAAGGAATTGGAAAGAACGTTCCAATCCATGAAGTTTAAACAAGAAGTTTACTTTATGGGCAGACTTACTGATGAAGAACTCTCTAAAGCATTAGCAAGCTCCTTAGCACTTACTTACCTCCCCTATTTCGAAGGTTTTGGAATTCCAATTTTAGAAGCTTTTCAGGCTGAAACTGCAGTTATTACCTCTACGGTTACATCTATGC
>JABAYK010000081.1 GCA_018609045.1 Flavobacteriales bacterium | reverse complement strand
CCACCATTACCTGAAGCCATTAAAGTATCTACCATATCGTAATCACAGTAATCCATTGCATTTACAATGCTAGGAGCAACTAGGGTTGGATTAACAGTAACCGAAACTTTATTTGAGTTACCCTCACAACCAAATCCATTAGTTTCTGCCAACCAGAAATCTGTTTTACCAATTGGTAAGGTAGATAAGGTTAGGGTATCTCCTGAACCTAAATTGTTAGTTAACTGAGCATTTGCATACCAGTTTAAAGTACCACCACTACCTGTACCAACTAGTGGCATTAACATTTCTCCATCACAATATGTCATATCCATACCAGCATTTGGAATATTTGGTATTGGATTTATTGTAACGTTTACAGAGTCATATGTACTTTCACAACCTGTAGTTGTTTCTGTAACATAGAATGAATATGTTCCAGGTAATATAGCAACACCACCAGCCGCAACAGAATTTCCGAAACCAATTAATGTCGTTAAACTATTATCAGTGTACCAACTTAAAGTTCCTCCTGAATTTGGTGTTCCAGATACATTTCCAACTGGTTGACCTAAACAGTAAGTTAAATCGTTTCCACCTGTTGGCGCAACAGGAACAGGATTAATAGTAACAGTAGCAGTAGCAGAAGGACCTTGACAACCACTAGCATTAGCGGTTACGTAGTAAGTAAGAGTTCCCGCACTATCAGCAGGCATTACAGAATCACCTGACATATATAAGCTAGTTAAAGCAGCATCATAGTACCAGTTGAAAGTTTGGCCAGATATTGTATCAACTACTTCAAGGGCTGCGTATGCATCACCTTGGCAATATACACCATTGTTACCTGCAACAACACTAGGTTGTAAAGGTTGACCTGGGGCATTGATTGTAACAACAGATGCCATATCAGAACAACCATTTCCATCAACTACATAAGGAGTATAGTTTCCTGGAGCAAGACCTGTAATAGAGTCGTTAGCAGTTGTAGAAGTGCCTCCATTAACAGAGTAAGAGTAAACACCATCACCACCTGCAGCAGTAATTTCTATCCAACCATCAGAAGTGTTACAAGCAGATGCAGAATCTGAAGTTACAAGTGTAATAGAAGGATTTCCGTTAATTATAACTGTAACACTATCAGCGCCAGCGCTTTCACAACCATTTGCATCTTGTGTTACGTAATAAGTAACAGTATCTACAATATTAGCAGGAGTAAAGCTTGCACCTGAACCAACCATGTTAGTTAATGCAGCATCAGTATACCAAGAGAAACCTGTAGCAGAACCTGTAGCGGTTAAATCTCCTAACATATCACCATCACAATAAATAGCACCACCTGCAGCAGTTGGAGTACTTGGAATAGCATTGATTGTTACTTGAACAGAATCAATTGGACCTGAACATAAACCATTGCTTAAGCTAGCGTAGTAAGTTGTAGTTCCTACTGAATTGGCAGGTTGGTAAGAACCTGTACCTATTAGTGTTGTACCAGCAGCATCAGAGTACCAATTTAAAGTAGTACCAGGTATGTTACCTGCAGAAAGAGGCAAGATACTATCACCTTGACAGTAATTTTTATCAGCACCTAAGTTGGCACTTGTTGGAACAGCATTAATGGTAACAGAAGCAGAACCTGCAGGGCTTTCGCAACCTGTAGAGTTAACTTCGGTAACCCAATATTGAGCATAACCTGGGCCTGTTAAACTTGTGGTATAACTTGAAACCCCAGAAGTAATTTGGTTGTTTAACATCATATCACCATACACATTGTATGTACCACCTGAACCTGTAATTGTAAGTGGAGTGATTGTATCACCATCACAATAAACTTGGCTGGCTACTGTAGGAGCAACTGGTGCACCTAGTTTTGTAACAGTAACAGAATCGTAATCACTGATACAACCTGTAGCATCATCTTTGTATCTTACATAATAAGTAATTGCACCAACAGAATCTAATGCAGAAATAGTAGTAGCTGTATCAAGCACGTTTACAAATTGATTATCAAATGCCCAAATTGCTTGAGGTTGAGTATTGTAAACTTTAATGTTATCTACAGCCATATCACCAGTAAATGAACCACCACGTAAACCATTAAATCTGATGTTTGATGGACCTGAGTAACTAGCAAGAGAAATTACAGCGGTTGTGTATGGATCGTTAACTGAAGTATGTTGTTGACCTGAAATAGACCAAACAGCAGTCCAAGAGCTACCATCAAAAACCTCCACAGTTAAAGTACCCATAGTGGCACCAAACATATGGTAGTCAAATTCTAAAATTGAATTAGGTTGTAAATTAAATCCAGGACCAGTCAAATCAGCATTACCTGCACTAGTTGAAGTTTCAAGGTAAACATAATAATTACCGCTAGTAGGAACTCCATTAACACTACCACCATTTGGACCTGTATTTCCTGAAGTGGTTTGAGTATTTCTTCTTGTCCAAACTGGACCTCCGCTACCTAATGTCCAACCTCCATTACCTGTTTCAAAGGTTTCTAAGTAACTTGTAGGAACAAATCCAGGTACATCACCCGAAATGTCAAGATTAGCACCATAACAAACAGTTGAGTCTGGGCTAACAATTGGAGCTAAAGGTTGTGGGTTAACGGTTACATCAACACTCGCAACAGCACCTTCGCAACCTGAGTCTACTTGGGTTGCATAATATGTAATGGTACCTGCAGTATCAAAAGGCATCAAAGTATCTTGCCCAATTTGGTTAAAGGCTGAAATTGTAGGGCTACTGTACCATCTGATAATTGTTGCAGCAGAAGCATAAGTTGCAGTATCTACAAACAATGGCATTAAAACATCACCTTCACAATAGGTAGCATTTGCTGGCATAACAGGAGCAGCAGGTGCACCTGGTTTTGTAATGGCAACATTACCTGCATTTTCTGTACAATAACCATCTGTAACAACAACATCATAACCATTGGCGTTTTGTCCCAAGCCTGTAAATACAGAGTTAGTTGAGAAAGTTGCACCACCATCAATAGAATATTGGAAACCACTACCTATTGAAGTATTGGTATCTGTAGCGAATACAGAGATTGTACCGTCAATTAATTGACAGCTAGATTGTGCAGTAGAATTTACACTATCTACACTAAAACCATTGTAATAAACCACTGCCATTGTTCTTATCTCATTAAAACAAGCAACAGTAGCTGAAGGTGGAATACCAACATTAAATACTCCAGGATCTTGTAATAAACTAGAACTATTACCTGTGGTAATCCAGTCTGAAGATGAATTGTTATCAGGACCGATTCTTCTAATTCCAGCTGTGTTTCCAGTGGAAGCAGGGATTGTTCCTGTACTCCAGTCTGAAGAAGTTACACCAGAAACAGCAGGGAATGTATAAGAAAAACCTCCATAAGCAACGGCATCCATGATAGTTCCACTAGGATCTTTTAACACATAACCTCTTGTTGTACCAGAACTGCTTGAGTTATTACCTGCATTGTAGAAATAATCTGCTGGACTTGAAGTACCATTACTTATACTGATTGTAGCTACACCTGATGGTGAAAGAATTGAACCTGCAGGAATAGTTAAAACTGAACCAGTTGCACCAAAAGTAGAATACATACTTAAAGTATAACCAGAAATATCCATTGATGGAGGACCTGTGATTTCTACGTAATCATCGCCTGAAAACCATGTTGGTGTTGTTGGCCAACCCGAACCTGCAAAAGTTGTATACTGAGATATCTCAGAGAACTTTGGTACACCTGCTACTGATGTTCCAGACTGAGCATATAAAGTATCATTTGCGGTTAAACCTGATAACAATAAAGTATCGTCTGTTCCAACTAAGTTACTGTCTACGTCGTACCACTCTACATTGGTTGTAGAAAAAGCAACCAACATGGCGGTTTCACCGGCGCAAATTGTGTCATTTAATACAGTTGGAGACAATGGAGGACCAGTATAAACTATCGGTCCTACGCCCGCAGTATCATTTGTGTTATCTACATCACCTGTTACTGCAACATAAATACTTAGGTTGTTAAAAGTAGTATCTATACTTAAAATAGAAATTGCAGTACCAAACATTACCGTATCACAAGTGTAAGGTGCTAATGTATCAAGGGTATCAGAAAAGATAAACCCATCAAGGTTTGCAAAAACTGGTAAATTTTGGTAACCATTGGCACCATTGTTACAAACTATTGCAGAATAATAAGCAGTGTCTATATTACAGCCGCCATCAGTTCCTAAAATGGTATCTACAGAAACTTCGTCAGGAATAATGTTTACATCTACGTAAACAACATCACTTGCTGTACCACAAGGACCATCTATAGTAAATGTTATAGGTTGCAAACCATTATCAGCAACTGTAAAAGGTCCTAAAACTTTAGGAGAAACAGAATCTACAGTGTTGTTAAAAGTCCACCAAGAAGTAACTGAAGAAGGTACAGGAAAGGATGGAGAAAGTAATTGACCAATAATAGTAGGGCCTGAAGCACCAGATCCATCTACCCAACCAAAAGTTCCACCGTTTCCTGTATGGTCTGATGTTCCAGACATTGCGTATCCAGGATTAGCACCAAACCTCCAAGAATCATTTCCAACATCTGACCAACCAGAAGGAACCGAGTTATTATCAAATGTTTCACTTAATGCAACTTGCGAAGTTCCTGCTACAGTTATTTCTACATCATCTAAGGCAATGTCATTGTAAAATGCAGTGGAACCAGTCATTTGAATGTTAAACCTAACTTGAGCATTACCTACTGCAGTAAATGGAACTGTAAATTGCTCCCAATCTTGATTTGCAGTATTTCTTGAAAAAGATAAAACCTGTGTATTCCATTGAACACCATCATATACATCTACATAAAATGTATTATGGGTAGTTGAATAAGTACCTATATTACTTTTTGCCCAAAAGGTTAAAACTAATTGTGTTGCATAAATTGATGTAGCTGAAAATGAAGCTGTTTGCGTAGCATTGGTTATGTAGGTGGTATCAGGTCCTAATATTGTAACTGGTTGACTTTCGTTATAACTAGCTCCAAATAATGAGTCATTTTCATTTACAATATCCCATGTTGAAGATAGATAAGCGTCAATATTATATGAACCTAAAACATTTAGTGCAATAGGAGATGCTGTTAAAACAATTGAGTCACCTGGGTTTGCAATTCCAGAGTTTACCGTAACAGAAGCAGTAGAGTTTGCTGCACCTGTAACATTCACATTTAAAGTGAAGTTATCATTTGAGAAATCAATTGGCGCTTGTGCTTGGTTAACAACATAAAATGTAATTGAATCTGAACCATTTTTACAAAGATTGAATGTAACATCACTTAACAATTCTAAATCACTTGTAATTGGAGTATATTCATCAGCTCCCATGTCTGGCGCTAAGAAGTATCTTCCATCACCATCAATATCAGTAATAATACCTACAGGTGTACCAGCAGAATCTGCCAATAAACCGAAAGTAATATGTAAATCTGTATTTGAATTAAATAATGGGTCTCCTTCTAACGAGTTGGCGTTAAAAGAGGGTTTTGCATTTTGCCAAGCCAACAAACTACCATAAGATGTATTGCCCATTTCTAAAGCAGGTGATGCTTGAGAGAAATAAAGGTTATAATCTAAATTAGAGAAACTAGCAGAATCTGCTGCATTAGACTCGAAAGCAAAATCGTTTTGCGATGCAAAAATGTTGTTTTGAATATTTAAGCCAACAGACGAAGCTGAAGAAATCTCAATACCTGGCTCACCCAATACTGAGTTATGCAAAATGGTTGCATTTGAGTTGGCATTTAAATAGATACCTCTATCTGAATTGGCAGATACCATGTTGTTGGTATACCTATGGTTGTTAGCAGAAAAAGTAAACACACCATTATCTGGAAAAGTAATTGTGTTTTTATCTAAAGTAACAGCATTTGTATAATATAAGTATGTACCATATTGTGTAGTGTTTGTACTTGAGGAAGAAATGTTATTGTTTTTTAATGAAACAGTATCAACTCCATAAAGGTAAACACCTGAATAATTGGCTGAAATTGTGTTGTTTTCTATCACAAAATTCGAGTTTCTAGCAATGGTAGAAGAAGATCCTGAACCCATAATAGCTATACCATAATAACCACCAGAAATAGTATTGTTTCTTACAGTAAGGTGGTTGGTATTGTTTCCTGAGTAAGCGGTAGAAATACCAAACAAATTACTTGAGGCAGCAATTGGAGCTCTATCTGATGTAGTGGTAGTATTTGGAATTGAAACAATACAATTCTCAATTGTATTCCAATTGGCATCATTTCTTAAAAATACACACCAGTTATCTGTAGAAGTCCATGTGGCTTCAATGGTTAAGTTGGTAAGAGTAACATAATCGGCACCATTTAAATCTACTGTTGGAACATCAACATTACTGTTGAAGGTAATTGTAGTTGTAGCAGCAGAACCTCCATCAAAAGTTATGGTGTTGGTTGCAGATGCCCCAAATACTTGAGGAATTGAAATAGCTTCGTTGTAGGTACCTGGTGCTATATTAAATGTAACCGGTCCGTTGATACCGCAATCAAGGGCTTCAACAGCTTGGCCTAAGGTAGCAAAAGTAGCACCTGCACCGCCTACGGTAAATGTACCTGAGATAGGACCACAGAATCTAGTAGAAACGGTATCGTTTGATTGATTGTTGTCTAAAGAACCCATTACACCTGTAATATATGCGGTAATATCTGTTGGAGTTGTTGGGAAGTTAGTACCGCCAATGGTTACCGTTGTATCATCTCCTGGAAGCAAATTATTTAATGCAAGAGTTACAGGAGCTTGCGAAACTCCATTTTTGGTGTAACCAAAAGATACACTAGTTAAAGAGCTACCTCCATTGTTGGTAATATTTACCTCAACACTAGCAAAACCTGCAGAAACAGGATTTACAGGATTATCAATAGAGTTAATAGAAACTTCGTTTGGTAATAAATTTATTGCAATATCAAAATCTGTTGTTTGAGGTGCAGGCCACGTTGATACTGTAATGTAGTAAGTTTTACCTGCTTCGAATAATACTTGAGGGATTGTAGGATTTCCGCCCGAACCTGTTGCTTGAGCAACACAAGTAGCGTTCGGGTCATCAGGACAAGCATCAGTAACAAATACACCAACATATGTTCCTGTATTGGTTAAAACAACTTCAGCTAAATTGGTGGCAGTTGCTGTGTAAACAAATACGTAATCATCTCCATTCATATAATTTGAATTACAAGCATCAGCATTACTGTAGTCGTCACCAAAACCTGCAGTAGTTAAACTGTCTTTGTCATAAGGTAAAGAAGAAATTACATCAGCCAAACTACAAACTGTACCAGGTACAGTATTAAACGTGTAGGGGCCAAAATAAGTTGAACTATCTGTGGATGAACAAATTGTTTGTACATAAACAGTATAGTCTTTGTTAATTGAAATATTTGGAAGAGCAAATGTACCAGGGCCAGAAACCACCAAAGTATTGCCTGTTCCTAAAGCGTAACCGGTTACACCGTATTGAATTCTATATGAAGCTCCTGTATTGGTAGTATCTGAGATAGTAACATCTGCAGTGTTAATTGTATTTGAAATTGAAACATTGTCAGGAGAGAAACAAGATGGGACTGGAGAATGAGATACAGCAATTGTCCATGAGTTGTTATCAACTTTATTGTAGGCAGGATTACAACCTGAACCACCCCATGTTCTAAAAGCATTCATAACAAAATCTAATTGGCCAGAAGCTGGAGAACCATTAAAATTAGTTACTCCATTTCTTGCATACGAGAAAGTTCCTCCGGCATTGCCAGCACCTGCATAAAATTGAGATTCTGATTGTGAGGAATTAGCTTCAAAAACTAAAGTACGTTGTTCACTCATATAAGCACCTGAACCGGCAGTCATGTCGTAACTAATATCTACACTAGTAACTACATTACCTACTGGAATTGTAATACTTAATGTATCAACACAGTTAGCAAAAGAAGAACCAACTACTGGACCCGTATTATAATCTGATGCAATATCACCTGCAGTAAATGTTCCGGATGCAACTGCTGAGGAAGCCGAGATTGGAATTGAGACTACAAAAGGTCCAACCCATGAACCAGATCCGCTTCCTACACAAGAATCTTGCATGTAAAAATGATAGTCGAAACCACCGTATAAACCGGTAAAGTTGTAAGAACCTACAGTGTCTGGTACATTGTTAACTGTTAAGCCACTTCCTAAAGCGAAACCCGCTTGGCCATATTCAAAGTTGACTAGGGTTCCTAAATTGGATGTAAAAAATAATTCAGCCGAACTAGTAGTTATGTTGTTCACAGAATCCATTGTACCTGTTAAACAAGGAGGACATGAAGCTTGAGCACTGTATGCTACACCTGTTGCTGGAGCAAGGCCAGAGGAGTAGACTATTACTCCTAGAGGGTCTCTCAACTCGAAGGAGACCTCATTATTAAATGAACCACCTCCTAAATAATTTATTATAACAGAATCACCAGTATTTACAGATATTGGATAAGTCTGGAAATTTCCTGGAGGATCAGTTAAAGTATACACACTAACATTAGTATCAACAGTAACTTCAATTTGATTACCATTCCAACCATCTCCCCATGAGTCAGAAAGCTCAAGTGTATAAGCACACTGACTTTGTGCTGAGAAAGATGACAGCATGAAAATCGATAGGAAAAACTTTAGGGCTACACTAAAATATTTTAGGTAGTTTTTGTTTCCATAATTTTCTGAGGTTAGAAAATTTGAAAGGGGTTGAGGCGTGCCTCCGGAGTAGTTACTTCTCATAATACAATTTTTGGTTAACAATATAATTTCAATTTTAACTAATCGACAAATATCAAGATTTGGAATGGAGTTTCCAAAAAAATATATAAAAATGTGTTAAAAAATAAACATTTATATGTTAATAAGAAATTTATGAATTTAGAGTAATTTACATTTAGTGTATTGAAATTCAGTTTTTTGTGATTATATTTTTGTTAAAATATACTGTTGTTAAAAGTTAATATTTTAATAATTTTTAAATAGGTAAAACTGTGATTTTAGAGAAAAAAAGCATAAAAAAAGGGGTAGTTTATTGTAAAACTACCCCTTTTTCTTCTTAAAAGTATTTAATTTCAAATAAGCTCTTTGGCGGCTAAATATCTTTCGGCATCTAAAGCTGCCATACAGCCCGTACCTGCAGCCGTTACCGCCTGGCGGTATATTTTATCGCCAGCATCACCACTTACAAAAACACCTTCGATGTTGGTGTGGGTTGAGTTGGGTTTGTGTTTTAAATAACCTACATCATCCATGTCTAACCAATCTTTAAAAATATCGGTATTTGGTTTGTGTCCAATGGCTACAAAAAAGCCTGTTACGGCTAAAGTTTTTTCTTCTCCATTTATGTTGTTTTTGATTCTTAATCCTTCAACAACTTGATCGCCTAATACCTCTTGAACTTCATTGTTGTAGTGAAGCTCAATATTTTTGGTGTTTAAAACTCTCTTTTGCATGGCTTTGGATGCTCTAAACTCATCTCTACGCAAAATCATGTGAACTTTGGTGCAAAGTTTTGCCAAGTAGGTTGCTTCTTCGGCTGCTGTATCTCCACCACCTGTAATGGCAACTTCTTGCCCTCTGTAAAAAAAGCCATCGCAAACAGCGCAAGCAGAAACTCCACCGCCATTCATTCTTAATTTTTGCTCAGAAGGTAAGCCTAGCCATTTGGCAGATGCACCTGTGGAAATGATTATTGTGTCGGCATGAATTTCAGTTCCGTCTTCTACCCAAACTTTGTGAACGGGTCCTGTGAAGTTAACTTTGGTTACAAAGCCATTTCTGATATCGGTTTTAAATCTTTTCGCTTGGTTCATGAAGTCTTCCATCATTTCGGGGCCTGTTTTTCCATCAGGGTAACCCGGATAATTTTCAACTTCGGTGGTTGTGGTTAATTGACCACCAGGCTCCATACCTTGGTAAAGCACTGGATTTAAATCTGCTCTTGCAGCATAAATTGCAGCTGTATAACCTGCAGGGCCTGAACCTATAATTAAACATTTAACATGTTCGGGTGTATTTTGATTACTCATGAATTTGTTTTTTAGGGGTGCAAATTTAGAAATTAAGAATGTGGTTTATATGTAACACGAATTACAAAATAGGTTTGTTTATGAATTTTTCTATTTCCCTATTGTAAAAACGCGCGAAATATTGAACCCGAATTTGTAGCCACCTTTAAGCCAATCATCAGAAGTGGTTGTTAGGTAATTGTTTTCAATAATTCCTGAAGTGTTGGTGAAAGCCAAATTAAAAACATGACCTCCGGTTTCAATTTCAATTCCAACCCCTAACGGATTATAAAAATTTAGATTAGGGTGGTTGGTTCGGTAATCTGAGAAGTTGTAAAAATAGTCAGCAACAATTGCTACCCTTTGAGATAATTTTACCCTCGCTGCAAACCCAAGTGAAAAAAAAGTGTTTTCATCTTGGATTCCAAACGGATCTCGTTCTACCAGATTTCTATGAACCAAAGTTGGTAAAACTTCAAACGAAATACTATTTGAGAATTTTCTTGCAACAATTAATTGATGAACGTAGGCTAACCTAGATGATGCATTTGCATATCTATTGTCTATATCTCTTTGGGGTGTAAATGCAAAATTTGAAAACCAAACCATCGAAACAGGTATAGAGTTATCTCCTCTTTGGTGAAGGATTTTTGCTTTTAGGTTACCATCGATATTTTCCATTCTTTTACTTCTGGCAATTCCTAATTGAATAAACTCATTTAAGCCATAATCAAAAGATATTCTTATATCTTCACTTTGGTCGAATCCGTATAAAGTATGAAACCCTCCTCCACTATCTCCGCCTATATTTCCAAACCTGTGTGTAATTCTGAAATCTAAAGTTTTTGCTTTTACAAGCTCATTAGTATGCGCGTTAATTATTTTTGCGCCTTTAAAAGTGGCAATAACTTTTGTGTTGGTTGGGGTTGGATTTTCTTCCTCCAGCATACTCATTAAATCGTCTTGAGCATATGTTTGAAACGTAAATAAAAATGCAATTACGAAAAGTAAATTTTTCATAAAATAATTATTTGGGCTCAAAAGTCATAGTTACATCTACAGCGATGACTTCGGCGAGATTTTCGATTACCATTTTTGGGATTTCTATTTCGTGGTCTTCTAAAGCTACTGTAAAATTTGAAACTAATACAATTTCATTTTCTTTAACAGTAATGGTTCCCTTAATTTTTTGTTCTTTTTTTACTCCGTGAATTGTTAGGGCTCCTTCGGCGGTAGCTTCGTATTCTCCATTTTTTGAAAAATCGATGTCAGAAATTATTTTTCCTTGAAAAGAAGCAGTTTTATATTTTGAAGTTTCCATGTAGTTTTCATTAAAATGCTCTTCCATTAATGGTTTTTCAAACTTAAATTCTATAATGGGAATGATGATGGCGATTTGTTTTGTTTCCGTATTGATTAAGCCTTGAGATTTTTTATTTACAGCTTCAATATTTTCTAACGGTGCCTCACTAAAAAAGAGTGTTTTTGAGGAAGTGGCCTTCCATAAATTTTGACCATAAGTAACGGTTAAAGTTAGGCCTGCAAATACTGTTAAAATTGTTTTTTTCATAATTGGTTGGTTTGGAGGTTATTTAATTTTCAGGATAGCCTTTTTCTAGCCAGCATTTAAGATCATCTAAGGTTTTTTGTGGTAATGGACCTAAGGGAGGCATATTCTTATCTCTAAGAACTCGTGATCTGAAGAAACCACTTTCTAATTTTGGCTTTAAACCATTGAAATTAGTAAAATTTCCACTCCCAGAATTTACGTCGTGGCATCCACTTGTTGCACAATTTAAATCTATAATCTGCTTAACCTTATTTTGGTATGTTATATTTAAAGTGTCGCAAGCGTCAATTGGTTCACGGGGAGGGAGTTCAAAAACCTCATTTGTGCAGCTTGTTATAAACAAAAAGAATCCACCAAGGATTAAAATATATTTCTTCATACTAAATATTTGTTTTGACTTATTGGTTTTTTAAAGTAAAAAAAAAGTCCTTCATTAAGTAATGAAGGACTTTAAGGTCGGGATGAGAGGATTCGAACCTCCGGTCTCTGGTCCCCCAGACCAGCACTTTAACCGGACTAAGCTACATCCCGCAATAATGGCGGCAAATGTAGTGTATACCTTTTAAAGAGTAGAGTTTTATTGTTTTATAAATTTTTCTTTAAACAGCTCATTACTCTCTCCAACAAGTTCAATAAAATAAATTCCTGAAGAAAGTTGATTAACATCAATTTTGTAAAATGAATTTAGAGTTCCATTTGAAACAACTTTACCAGATAGCTCAACTATTTTGTAGCTGAAATTACCAGTTAAGTTAGAAAAGTTTAGCTCATTTTTAGTAGGATTAGGATATAACTCTAAAGTGTTTTCGCTTTTTGAAATATAATTTATTGAAGCTGCTGGAGCAATATCATAGGCCCACATATCACCATTAATAAAGTTTGATATTCTATTTTGGCCACCAATAAAATAAACAGTGTTATTTACAGTAAAAGAACCTGGAGCCCACCTGCTGATTCCCGGATGAGAAGTCAATTGCTCCCAATCATCGTTAAAAGGATCGTATTTCCAAAATTCTCCTTCGCCCATAAAACTATGGTTATCTCCATCGCCACTTAACACATAGCCATAACCACCCATGTCAAATTGAGTTCCAGCAACTCTAGCTTCACCAGGGAAATCGTTCATTTGCGTCCAGGTATTAGTTACAATATCAAACTCATACCAATCTTTAAAAATATTATTTCCTCCGTGCCCCATGCCAGCATAAACATGGTCTCCTGCTGTAAACATAAAAGGATGATGTCTTACTGGTCCGGGTAAACTTGGTTGTTGCGTCCAATTATTGGTGTTCATATCATAACTCCACCAATCATTTAAATTACCTGCAGCGCCGTCTCCTAAACCCGCAAAAATTCTATCATCCCTTATAATAAATGCTGGATGTCTTCTTCCTGCACAAGGACAAGAAGCTAATTCTTTCCATGTTTCAGTAACAGGATCAAATTCCCATAAGTCGTTTAAAAACTGGGTTTGTGATAAACCAAAAGCCAAATAAGCTTTCCCATTGTATGTTGCTCCAATCGCAAAACTTCTTGCAGTGCCAGGAAAATCTGTTAATTCTGACCAAGAGTCGGTAGCCGGATCATATTTTAAAAAGTCGTTTGTAACTTGGCTGGTTCCTGAAGTTCCAGTTGTAAGGTAACCATAATCACCAATTCCAAAAGTTACTGGATGGTGTTTTCCTATGTTATTTGGTAAACTGGCTTTGCTTTCCCATGTTTGAGAATAAGCTGTTATTGATGATACAATTAATACAATTAATAATAGGTAAATTTTTCTCATAAGTTTTTTTTCAGATGTGGAAAGTATTGAAATTTAGAATACTAATACGCAATAATACAAATAACCTATGCAAATGTTTGATAAGTGACAAAAGAAAGTAGGTAAGCAAGTAATGTCATCATTACTGCTTGGCCAATTGGCCAAGCCCAGCTTTTTGTCTCTCTTTTTACAATTGCAATGGTGCTCATGCATTGCATGGCGAAAGCATAAAATATTAGTAACGACAATGATGTGGCTATACCAAACCTTGGTTTACCAGTTTTTGAGTCAATATCGTTCTGCATTTTCTGCTTTATTGTTGTAGTTTCTTCATCTGTAGCATCAATGCTGTAAATAGTAGCTATAGTACCAACAAACACTTCTCTTGCAGCAAATGAGGTAAGAAGAGCGATTCCAATTTTCCAATCATACCCCAATGGTTTTATAGCAGGTTCAATGGCTTTACCTAAATATCCAATAAATGAATGCTCGAGTTTATAACTTTCAATTTTAGATTCTTTGGTTTGGGTTTCGTCAACTTGAGCAATTGAAAAGTCAATATATTTTTCAGGGTTATAAAACTTATCATTTGGCCCAAAAGAAGATAATAACCAGATTACAATGCTTATACTTAAGATGATTTTTCCTGCTCCAAATACAAACGATTTGGTTTTTTCATACATCGTGTAAAGTACATTTTTTAGCCTTGGAAGTTTGTAGTTTGGCAACTCCATAATTAAAAAAGAGTCTTCTTTTAATTTTAATGATTTACTAACAATTAAACTAGCAAATAATGCTGTTGCGGCAGCTAATACATACATGAATAAGAGCAGTAAAGCCTGAGCACTTAAAAATCCAAAATATGTTACAGATGCTGGTACAATTAGGGCTATTAATATGGTGTAGACAGGAAGTCTAGCTGAGCATGTCATAAAAGGCACAACCAATAAGGTACTTAATCTTTCTCGCCAATTTTCAATAGATCTAGTAGCCATAATTGCGGGTATGGCGCAAGCATATCCACTTATTAATGGAACCACACTTTTGCCGCTCAAACCAAAAGGTCTTAACAGTTTATCCATTAAAAAAACTACTCGGGCCATGTAACCCGACTCTTCAAATAGGGCAATAAATAAAAAGAGTAAAGCTATTTGGGGAATAAATATTAGGATTCCTGAAATTCCGGGGATTATTCCTTGTGTAATTAGGTTAGCTAAAAATGTATCGGGTAGTACTTCTCCGAGCCAGCTTGCCGCAATAGCAAGGCCATTGTCTAACAAATCCATCGGGCCCGAAGCCCAAGAAAAAATAGACTGAAACATCACCAATAAAAGTCCTATTAAAATAAAAAAGCCCCAAGTTTTATGCAAAACGAATTGGTCTATTTTATCAGTTATTACTGATGATTTTATTTGTTTGGTATCTTCAATACACTCATCAATAATTAGGTCAATTTTGTTGTATCGGTTAATTATTTCTTGTGAGATTAACCTTTGGATATTGATGTTGAATTTTTTTTCCAAATCCTCGGCTTTTTGTTTGGCAACTCCAGTAAGTTTTGTTCTAAGGTGAGGTTGCGCAACCCAATGCCAAGCCAAGTAAGGATTCTCTAACCCTAAAATTTCTTTTAGTTGTTTTTCCCAAACTGCATTGTAATTAAAAGGGAGTTTAATTTCTTTTGAAACAAACTTTTTTTGGTCAATTTCAATTATTTTTCCCTTTAGTTCCTTTATGCCTTTTCCTTTGCGGGCATTAGTAGCAATAGCTGCTACGTTAAAATCATATTTGAGTCTGCCTAAATCTAGTTTTACATCACTTTTTTCAAGCTCATCAATCATGTTTACAATAAGCATGGTTGGTAACCCTAAATCTTTTATTTGCTCAAAAACTAAAAGGTTTCGTCTAAGATTTGTAGCATCGGCAATTACCAAGATTAAGTCTGGAAAATGCTCGTTTAAAGGATTGCTCAATACTTCCATAACCAATTCCTCATCTCTTGATCTTGGATAAAGGCTGTAAGTTCCTGGTAAGTCTATTAACTCGGCCTTTATAGAATCAGATAAATTGAAGTATCCAATTTTTTTATCTACCGTAATGCCAGGGTAATTTCCAACTTTTTGGTTTAATCCTGTAAGTTGGTTAAACAATGAAGATTTGCCAGTATTTGGATTTCCAATTAATGCTATTTTAATGGTGCGTTCTTCCATTTTAACTGGCTAGTTTTATCAGTTTGGCTTCTTCTTTTCTTATGATTAATTTATATCCTGAAAGTTCAACAATTATGGGGTCACCAAAAGGTGCAGTTTTAATTAGTTTAACTGTTTTGCCTTTTCTAAACCCCATTTCTAAAAGTTTGGTTTTTAAAGGATGTTCGATTACATCTTCTATTATAGAAGTTTCTTGCAGTTGTATTTGCGAGAGGTTTCTCATTCGAACGCAATATTTACAATTCCTACTAAAATAAAGATGGAAGAAATAATAATTTTTTCATTTTTCAAGAGAAAACTTTGGTTTAACTTTTCTGATAATTTCAAACCAAAATAGGCCATAAACATAATGCCGATTAAACTAAAAAATGTGTAAATCAAGCTAATCATAAAAAAGGCGGGCCAACCAAATTCTCCTAAACCAAAAAAGAATGGAATTATCTCAATACAAGGAGAAAAAAACATGCTTATTATAAGGTATCCGAAAGTTAAGTTTTTCTTTTTTTGAGAGTGGTTTTGATGGCTTGGAATAAATAAGTAAACAACCCCAAAAACAATAAAACCTATGCCGTTAATTAGCTCAATATCAATATGGTTATTGGCTAATTGGTTTCCTGCATAAAATAGCAAAAAGCCTATTAATAAAGTAGAAAAAATGTGAATAGCCCCTAAATAAGCAGTAACTTTTAGGGCCTTTTGGTTAGACCAATTAGATATTTTACCTATAGCAATAACTGGGAGCCAATGGTTTGGGAATAAACCATGTAAAAAACTAATTAAAATACTCCAAGCCAATAGTTGAAACATGCATATAAAAAAGGGTGGCGAAGGTAGCTTTTTTTACCCTACTTATTTGCTTGATTTTATGTTTTCTGAATGATAATCATTATCATCTTCTTCCAAAACAATACCTGGAGGAAGTTCTATTTCTGGACCACCATAACCTGTAATTTTATTAGGCTTAGTAGAGTTTTTTTTAACATTTTTATTTGGGTAGAAGTATCTCGCCGCTAAAAACATTATTAAGCCAGATAACACTACCCATAATATCATATAGTAAATAAAGCCCATTTCCAATTTCTTATTCGGTTTTGGTTATTTTAAAAACTTTGTTGCCTTCGTTAGATTTTACAGTTAAAAAGTACACTCCGGATGGCAGAAAATCAATATTCCATCTAATTATTTGATTGGATGATACTTTTTCTTCAATTAGCTTACTGGTAATATCTCTTAAAGATAAATTTAGGTTGTTTCCTTTAGCATTTAAAATAGTAAAATTATCCTTAGCTGGATTTGGGTAAATGCTTACCTCAAAAACGCCTGAATTTTCATTAAGGCCAATATTTAAAGCTTTTACTATTTGCGTTGTTGTATCGTTTCCGCAATCGTTTTCTACAACTTGCATAACAGCATATTCAATAGGCTTTTCGAAAGTTACGAAAGCACTATCAGAACCATTGATCATACTGTCGTTTACAAACCAAGTAATGTTATTAGTGTTAATTGCAGTACTCCAAAAATCAAAGCTCATTCCGGTAGAGTCTGCCAAGTTGCCGAAACCCGCAGATGGACCTGAAGATAGGGTTATTGTTTTTGAAGTTGAATCGGCACCCAATGGATTTTGAACAGAAAGTTTGATGCTGTGTGGGCCTTGGTTAGAAAAAACAACAGAATGAGGCCCAATGCCATTGGCAGTGGATGGATTTGCATTGTTCCCAAAATCCCAAGTTAGATTTTTCTGGTAACCAAATGAGTTATCGTAAAACATAACTGGTTTTTGCTCGCATAATTCATTACCATAAATAAAGTCAGCTTTTGGCGGGCTAAAATCGAACACATTAATATTATCTAAATGCAACCCATTGCCATTGCCATTTATGTTTACAAATTTTATTACAACCGAACCACCTAAATAGTTTGATAAATCTAATGTATCTGTTCTCCAATCGCTGGGTAAAGTTGGAATCCATAGGCTTGAACTTGGCGGAGCTGTAGCTAAATCAGAACCCATTTTAAAATATCCTGATGGGAAAAATGTGTTTCCACAGTCTGTTGAAAGGTCTATTCTTAAACCATCTTCGAAGCCTCCAGGCCTTGTTACGTAGCCAACATCGAAAGTGATGAAAGATTTAATAGAGTTAGTCAAATCTATTTGCTCTAGAATAAGTCCATCTTCTCCGCCGCCATCTAATGCATTAAAGTTATTTACAAAAACTGCCGTATTTGAAGTACTGTCTTTTCCAATAACCCCAAATCTAAATTGCCAAGTAAAATTTGTGGTTGGATTTTCTATAAACCAACCTGCTGGAGGTAATGAGGTTGAATTAAAATCTTGTGCAATAGGAGGGAAGATACCTGCATCAGAAAATAAATAACTGTTTTTGGTAATTGTATCACTTCCATTTTGGTTAGAAACTACCAACTCAATATCATAATAACCCGATGAAAGTAAAATCACTTCAGGATTTTGGCTGTTTTGGTTTGTGCCATTAATAAATTGAACAGTATTTGGAGAAATATTCCAACTCCAAGAAGATGGAGCATTTACTGAGCCATCAAAAAGTTTGATGTATCCGCCTGGACAAATTTCTAAATCTGATGCCGTAAAATCTGCACTTGGGGCTGAGTTAACTTGGTAAATTGAAATATCATCTAAAGCTAAATCGCTCGAAAAATCGTTTCCGGTAATACCTCTAAAAACCAATACAATTGTTTTGCCTGCAAAAGCGCTTAAGTTAACTTTTTGCTCAAACCAACTTGTGCCTTTGTTTCCAGAAATAACAGGAATAAAATCTTCGTAATAGTTGCCATTAACCATTACATCTAAATGTAATTCTCCCATTGCAGCGCCATTCATATTTAGCCAAAAGCTAAGTTCGGTAGATTGATTGGCAGGTATATCAAAACATGGGCTTAATAATTTAGCTTCTTCAAAAACACAAGGTCCGGAAGCTTCTAAATACAAATATTTACCTGAAGAGTTTCCTGGATTATGATCTGTGCTTGGACCAGTTCCGTTAGATGCTGTTGGACCAGAAAAAGTTCTCCAATCTATTCCATCTTCACTTCCATTATTTAGGTTTATCCAACCGTTGCTTAAATTACAAGATGTACCTCCACAATCAGTATTGTCAGAACAGTTGTTGAAGTTTTCGAAATCTTCATTATAGCCAACTTGTTGAGTTATTCCTTGGTAAACTTCGAGTGAATTATTTAGCGAGTCGTTAAACTTGTTTGCATCTGAAGTCAAACTAGCCCAAATTGCTAGGTTATTGTTAGTTGGTAAAGCTGTAAAGTCTTCAGTTTGAGAAAAAGTAAAAAATGTTGAGTCTCCAGTTGATAGATTTCCTGTAAAAGTTTCAGTAATTACATTGCTATTATTAATTTGATAATTAAGAGGAATATTAGAAATACTTTGTACTCCGGTATTTTTTATCTGGATAGTTACCTGGCCATTTTTGTCATCTAAACATGTTGCCAATCTAGAAATTTTTGGGAAGACAACATTTTTAACATTCACATCAATATCTACCAAACAATTATTTGTTCCTGGAGGTACATTAATAGCTATAGCTCTTTTACCTTTCGATCCGTTTGGAAACATAGATTGAATGCTCATCCACTTTTCGTTAGACGGATTTAGGCCTTTAATAACTGCAAAGCTGTTTTGGGTGTAAGCAATTGAATCCATGTATTTATTACCAAGCATGGTAACCAAATAATTGTTAATGCCAGGAACAGCGCCCCAAGAAACTCTCATTGAATCTGGACATACATAATCTACACTAAAGTTATTTGGAATAGATACAATACTAAAAGCCTTATCACTAACATCTGCAGAGGAGCCTCTTACCACTTTAACCTGAACGTTTGAAGACAAAACTTGAGGAACGGTCCAATTGTAAAATCTTCTGTCTGCTGCTATTCCTGAAGCTATCGAATTCCAGGTTGCGCCGCTATCTGTTGAATACTCCAAAGAAAAAGTTGAAGTTCCTTCAAGTGCATCCCATCTAATGGTTTCGGTACTTCCGGGCTCAAGACCTTCACCTCCGTTTGGATACGTTAAAGTAATTGACTCATCTCTAAATTGGTAAACAACATAAAACTTTTGATCTCCACCAATAGGAACTGAAGTACCGTTTACAGTTACTGTAATATTTCCTGGAGTGGGTTGGTTAATGGTAATTTGTTCTGTATTATTTAATGTGTCAACAGCTCTAACCGCAGGAGTATTTAGGTTTACTGGGTTGGGTGTTGGGTCTAAAACCCAAGGGTTAAAAACGATGTTGTTGGGGGCTGTTACCGTTAAGTCTAAATCGTTTACCAAAGCTCTATTGGCATTTGAAACGGC
>JABAYK010000094.1:10596-20158 GCA_018609045.1 Flavobacteriales bacterium | reverse complement strand
TCCTCTTGTATCTTTCTCTTTCCTCCTCCATTTGTTTTTCAAGCAATAAAATTTGGGTCGTTATTAATTTCCTTGATCAGCTTTTTATCAGCTTTATTAAAAATTCCTTTTTCACCTGCTTTTAAAACTACTTTCTTCTCTTCTCCTTTTTCATCTTTTTCGTTGCTAGATAACTGAACACTGCCTTCATTTACAATTACTTCAGTTTTTTCTCCTCCTGTTTGGTCTACCAAAAACTCTGTACCTAAAACTTTTATTTGTGCATTAGTTCCATCAATAACAAAAGGTAACTTCTCATTCCTTTCAACATCAAAATAGGCATCGCCAACTAAAGCAACTTTTCTAGTTTTTTGGTTAAATGTGCTTTGGTAACTAATTGACGAATTTGGTTTTAGGGTAATTATTGTTCCATCTGGCAACGATACTTCTTTAGAAGTGTTTTCAGCAAAAACTTGAATGGTTTCAACGTTAAAAAACAAGCTATTTATCAAGTTCACTGATAAGATGAGTCCAATAAATACAGCTGCAGCCCAATACAAACTTTTGTAAGTAGGGTTAGCTTTTTCAATTGAAATTACAGGAGTTTCATCTTTTTTTGGAGCATTTATTTTTGATGATACT
The DNA here is from genome assembly GCA_018609045.1 of Flavobacteriales bacterium. Taxonomy (GTDB): domain Bacteria; phylum Bacteroidota; class Bacteroidia; order Flavobacteriales_G; family Salibacteraceae; genus JAAZVO01. The sequence continues at coordinate 19,537 of JABAYK010000094.1, read as the reverse complement.
TTTTGCCAAGCTAAATCAGCATCAAAATTTACTTCTTCAGTTTTAACTTGGGTGAGTTCAAATAACTTTTGGGTATCTTCAAATTGCTTTAAATTTTGTGCAGAAAGGTTTTTCCATTCTTCCACTGCACTATTTTCTTCCTGAGTTAAATCTCCCTGAAAATATTGCCACAACAGCACTTCATCGATATGGTTAAACTCTTTAGACACTTCTATTTAAATCTAAGACAACTGAAATATATTTTACCCCTACGTTCACAAAAACTTTTTTACTATTAAAATAAAAACGATGGTTAAAAATTCGGCCAATTCAACCCGCATAACCTTTAAAGCTTTGCCCATTTGATTTTCTACAGTTTTTACCGATATATTTAAATATTCAGCAATCTCTTGATATTTCATTCCTTTAAACCTAGAGAGTTCAAAAACCTCTCTACATTTTTCTGGTAATTTACTTAAGGCCAAATCAATATTGGTTGAAACTTCATTTGCTGTAATTTCTTCAGTTGGCTCTCCAAAATGTTTTTCTTCGGCAGCATGGGCTTGCCTTACTTTTAAATGCTTTAAATAATTAAAACAGGCATTTCTAACTGATGAATACAAATAGCTCTTTAAAGAAGTTTCAATAGATATTTCATCTCTTTTTTCCCAAAGCTTTACAAATGTGTCTTGCACCAACTCTTCTGCTTCATCCCTATCTCCTAAAAACCCTAATGCAAAACCGCACAAGGGAGCATAAAACATTTTAAAAAACTTTTCAAATGCTTGCTGATTTCCTTGTTTTATTTCGGAAAATATGAGTTGGAGGTTAGGTTGCAATGTTTTGGTTTGGTTCGCAAAAGTAATCGGAAATGATAAATACCGAAAAACAAAGAATGCCAGTTATTTTTGCAAGATGATTGGTGAGGATATTCAAACGGCATTAGAGCATTTAAACAAAGGAGATTTAGTGGCTATACCTACTGAAACAGTGTATGGTTTGGCAGGAAATGCTTTAAATACCGAAGCTATTGCTAAAGTTTATAGCACGAAGAATAGACCATCATTTAATCCACTTATTGTTCATGTTGCTAATATAGAAGAGGCAAAAAAATATGTTTTAGATTTTCCTGAAGACGCTGAGAAATTAGCCAAAGCATTTTGGCCTGGTCCACTAACATTATTACTCAAAAAGAACGATTTAGTTCCAGATGTAGTTACAGCTGGAAGCGATTTGGTTGCCATTAGGGTTCCTAATCACCCAAAAACTTTAGAATTATTAAGTTCATTAGATTTTCCATTGGTAGCTCCGAGTGCAAATCCCTACCAGTTTATTAGTCCTACTGAAGCAAATCATGTAGAAGAACAATTGGGAAACAAAATACCTTATGTTTTAGATGGTGGAGCCTGCAAACTTGGAATTGAAAGCACCATTATTGGTTTTGTTGATAATGAGCCAATAGTTTTTAGATTAGGCTCTTTAACAAGAGACAAAATAGGAAAGTTAATCAACAAAACCGTTCGGTTAAATACATCTGATGGTAATGCGGTAGCACCTGGAATGCAAAAACTACATTATGCGCCAAGTAAAAAGTTTTTTCTTGGAAATTTACTTCAACTTACTACAATTTTTAAAAGTAAAAAGTTGGGCGTATTGAGTTTTAGCAAACCTTTTAAGGGCAGTAATATTGTGTTAAACAAGATTTTATCTCCAACTGAAAATATAGCCGAAGCTGGCGCAAACCTATTTTCTTATTTGCATGAATTAGAAAAAGCTGATGTAGAAGCTATTGTTGCAGAAAGACTTCCTTCCAATGGAATTGGAAATGCAATAAACGATAGACTTGAAAGAGCTGCAGGTAATTAGCTCATTATCTCTTCAATATTAGCTTTTATTTTTACCGCCAATTCATCTGTTGGTAAATCGTTTTCATCTGTTCCGAAAGGGTCTTCTATTTCTTCTGCCAAAAGCTCTATACTTAGTAAAATGTAAAGCAATAAAACTACTATTCCAACAGTATAAAAGCCAAATAAATCAACAAAAGCAAAGGGTAAAGTAATCATGAAAACAAATATGAACTTCTTCATAAACATGATGTAAGAATAAGGAATAGGTGTGTTTTTTATGCGTTCACAAATTCCTGTAACATCAGTTAAAGCAACTAACTCATTGTCTAAAACACGGTATTGTTCCGCATCAATAACATTACTTTTTTTGAGCTTATTTACTTCCTGATAAAGGGCCAAAGCAATAGCATTCGGAATGTGTTTTGTTTGCTTTAAGTTTAAGTGAGAAAACTCCAAAGAAAACTGATCATTAGGTAAATTATCACGTAAATGATCTTTCAAGGCAAAGGGGTAAGAAACTAAAAGCTCTTTTAACCTGATGTAATTAGGTTCGTTGTTAGGAATTATTGCATTAAACTTTAAAGCCAAATTTCGGGAATTGTTCACCAATGTTCCCCACGCTTTTCTACCTTCCCACCATCTATCGTAAGCACTGTTGGTTCTAAAAACTAGAAAGAAGCCCAATACAATTCCCAAAATACTGTGAACTGCAGTTGTGCTAATAAATTCAATTTTGAGATAATAAAAAGCTAAACTTACCCCCAAAGTGTAAATAGAAATTAACACCATAGCTGGAAACAAGCTTTTTATGATTGCTCTGCTGTAACTATGAAATATAAGAGAAAACCAACTTTTTGGATTATAATTTACCATGTTGGAAAACTACTAATTTTCAATAAAAATTATTGAATTTTGTTAGCTGCTCTTTTTCTATCGTGTTCTTTTAAGAATATTTTTCTAATTCTGATAGACTTGGGAGTTACTTCTACATACTCATCTCCTTGAATATATTCTAAAGCCTCTTCTAATGTAAATTTCTTTGGCGGAGCAAGCTTCACTTTATCATCAGCACCTGAAGAACGCATGTTGCTCATCTTTTTGGTTTTGGTGATGTTTACATTTAAATCAGAGCCTCTTGTATGTTCTCCAATTACTTGGCCTTCGTAAATATCTTCGTTAGGAGCTACAAAAAAGTAACCTCTATCTTGTAAGTTATTTAAAGAGTAAGGAATTGATTTTCCGTTTTCTAAAGAAATTAAAGAACCATTAATTCTACCTGGAATCTCTCCTTTGTATGGTTGAAACTCAAGGAATCTATGAGTCATAATGGCTTCACCAGCTGTAGCGGTAAGTAAGTAGTTTCTCAAACCTATAATTCCCCTTGAAGGAATGATGAATTTTAAAACTACCCTATCCCCTTTTGGGTCCATGCTTAACATTTCACCTCTTCTAAGAGTTACAGATTCAATTGCTTTTCCTGAAACATTATCTGGTAAATCAATTGTTAGCTCTTCAACAGGCTCGTTTTTAACACCATCAATTTCTTTGATAATAACTTGTGGCTGACCAATTTGAAGTTCGTAACCTTCTCTTCTCATGGTTTCAATCAATACTGCTAAATGTAATACACCTCTACCAAATACTTTAAAAGATTCTGAAGTTTCTCCAGGAGTTACCCTTAAAGCTAGGTTTTTTTCCAATTCTTTGTCTAATCTATCTCTTACGTGACGAGATGTTACAAATTTTCCTTCTTTACCAAAAAACGGTGAATCGTTAATGGTAAAAAGCATACTCATAGTAGGCTCATCAATTTTTATCGATCTTAATGCAATTGGGTTTTCTTCGTCTGAAACTGTATCACCAATTTCAAAGTTTTCTAGTCCAACAATGGCACAAATATCTCCTGCTTGAACTTGCTCAACTTTTCTTTTTTCGAAACCTTCGAAAAGGAATAAATCTTTAATTTTTGTTTTGTGAATTTCACCGTCTCTTTTTACCAAAGCTATTCTTTGGTTTGCTTTTAATTCACCTCTTTGTAATCTGCCAATAGCAATTCTTCCAACAAACGAAGAGTAATCTAATGAAGTAATTAACATTTGTAATGTACCTTCTTCAACAGTAGGAGCAGGAATTTCAGCTATTACCTTTTCCATTAAATAAGTAATATCTGATGTTGGGTTGCTATGGTCAGGCCCCATCCAACCATTTTTGGCAGAACCAAAAACAACTGGAAAATCTAATTGCTCTTCTGTAGCATCAAGGTTGTACATTAATTCAAAAACAGATTCTACCGTTTCTTCTGGAGTACAATTTTCTTTATCAACTTTATTTACTACAACAATTGGCTTTAAACCAAGCTCAATAGCTTTTTGTAATACAAATCTTGTTTGTGGCATTGGACCTTCAAAAGCATCTACTAAAAGTAAAACTCCGTCAGCCATATTTAAAACTCTTTCTACCTCACCACCAAAATCGGCGTGACCAGGAGTGTCAATAATGTTTATTTTGTGGTCTTTATAAATAACCGAAACGTTTTTCGAAACAATTGTAATTCCACGTTCACGCTCTAAATCATTGCTATCCATAATTAATTCACCCGGTCTTTCATGTTCTTTAAACAAGTTTCCTGCGTGAAGCATTTTATCAACTAGAGTAGTTTTACCGTGGTCAACGTGAGCAATAATTGCTATGTTTCTGATTTTCATTGTAAGCTTTTAAAAATGGCTGCAAAAGTAGCTAACAAGAGCGTTCAAATAACATATATAAAAATTAACCTCCATGTTTAAACAAATTGGTATTTTTTTGCTTTTAAATTGAACTAAACTTTGATAAAATGAGAAAAATTATGATTCTTTTTTCTGCTACTCTATTGCTATGGAGCTGCGGGAATTCTACAAAACCAGAAACACAAGAAAAATCAGAAACAACAGCCGAAGAAAAAACCGAAGTAACCGCCAATGAACAAGAAGTAGTAACCGAAGAAGTTAGCTACGAAGCAGATGGAATTACCATGAATGGTTTTATTGCCTACAAACCAGGAGAAGAAAAATCAAAACCTGGAGTTTTAGTAGTGCACGAATGGTGGGGACATAATGAGCATGCAAGAAACAAGGCAAAAGCATTGGCTGAACTTGGTTATGTTGCTATCGCTATAGATATGTACGGCGAAGGCAAACAAGCAGCACATCCTGATGATGCTGGTAAATTTGCAGGCATGGTGATGCAAAATATTGATGGCGCAAAAGCTAGGTTCGAATCAGCTTTAACTCAATTAAAAGCGAACAAAAACGTAAACCCCGAAAAAATTGGAGCTATTGGTTTTTGTTTTGGCGGAAGTGTGGTGATGACAATGGCCAACATGGGAATGGATTTAGATGCTGTTGCAGCTTTTCACAGTGGAGTAGCTTTGCCAGTAATGCCAAAAAAGGGGAAATTACACACGCCTATTTTGGTTTGTAATGGCGCTGAAGATCCGTTTGTAAAAGAAGAGCAAAAGGTTACTTTTAAAGAAATGATGGATGAATCTGGTGTTGAGTACAAATACATTGATTATCCGGGAGCTGTTCATGCATTTACAAATCCGGGCGCTGATGAAATGGGTAAAAAATTCAATTTACCTTTAGCTTATAACAAAGAAGCCGATGAGCAATCTTGGAATGAAATGAAAATGTTTTTCGAAAAGTTTTTGAATTAATATTTTGGTTGTTTTTTTTAAATCCCTGCTGTTTTTATAGCGGGGATTTTTTTTATAACCCTACTCCTCTTGCCATTAAAACTGCAAGCATAGGAACTACCAATAACAAAACAACCTCAACTAAAATAATTTTTCGGATATAGTTAGGAATGTTTACCACATCCTCATCATTTCCTTTTTGGTTTTTTAAAAAGAAAATGGTTGGCCAAATTGATAATATTCCCACTAAGCAAACCAATACAAACTTTGAAATGAATATTGGATTTTGAGAATAAAATTCAGCAGGTTTTCCAACCCAAAACCAAAGTGAAAGACCTGCTCCAAAAAGCAACAAACTAGCCAATCCATAAAGTGCATCAATTTTACCAAGTAATTTCAACACCTTTTTGGGTAATGTTTCTTTCACCAAAACAAATTCTACTAAAAGAGATCCAAAAACCAATAAAATGGCTAGAAAATGAAGGTACCTAATTATTAACTCTAAAGTCATTTTTTAAGATTTTATCAATTTACCTCTCAAAGCTTTAACTGCTAACAGCAATCCAACAAAAGAAAGTATTGCTCCCATTAGCATAGGTGCACCTGGAAAAAAAATCAACGCTTCATCTTTTGTAAAATATGCAAATAAGGTTGTCATTAATGGAGGGCCAATAATCGCAGTGGCACTCATCATGCTAGACATTGCACCTTGTAATTCGCCTTGTTGATTATCATTAACTTGGGCAGACATAATACCTTGAATAGCAGGACCTGTTATTCCACCAAGGCTGTAAGGGATACAAAAAGCAAACATCATCCAACTTTGGGTAGCAAAGGCGAAGCAAACCAAGCCAATTATATACAAAATCATCCCTAAATAAACTGATATTTCTTGCCCTAACCTTGGAATTAAACTTCGAATTAATACTCCTTGTACCAAAGCACTTACAATACCAACAAAGCCTAAAGAATATCCAACCATAGCTTCATCCCACTCAAACTTAAACATGGTGTAATATGCCCATGTTCCCTGCACTGCGTGTGAGGCGATGTAAACAAAAACTATTGAGGAAAACAAGCCAATTAAAATTGGGTGTTTTTTTAGCTGAACTAAACTTCCAATTGGATTTGCTCTACTAATTTCAAATTTTCTTCTTTTTTCAACAGGTAGTGATTCAGGTAAAATAAAGAATCCGTAAAGAAAATTAACCAGGCTGAGAATTGCAGCTGCAATAAATGGAACCCTTGGTCCAAATTGTCCCAAAAGCCCTCCTATTACCGGTCCAATAATAAAGCCTAAACCAAATGCTGCTCCTATTAACCCGAAATTTTGTGAACGCTTTTCTACAGGAGAAACATCAGCAATGTAGGCTGCACCGGTTGAGAAACTTGCTCCCATAACACCGGCAATAACCCTCCCAACAAACAACCACCAAATACTCGGAGCAAATGCCAAAAAGAGGTAATCAATTCCAAAACCAAATAAACTTGCTAGCAAAACTGGTCTTCTACCAAATTGATCGCTTAACCCACCCACAATTGGAGCACATAAAAATTGAACAAAAGCATAGGCAAAAATTAGCCAACCTCCATATTCAGAGGCCACAGAAAGGCCTTCTCCTGTTAATTCCATAATTAAACTCGGAAAAACAGGTATTACAATTCCAAACCCAATCACATCAATTAGAAGGGTTATAAAAATAAATCCAACGGCAGCTTTTGTATTCTTCATGACATTAGTTGTGGCAAATGTCGATTTTATTTTTTGTTCTAGGTGAATTGGTTTTTATTCGCTAAAAAATATTTTATGAAAAAGGGATTATTGTTTTTGCTTTTAGGATTATCAATAGGGTTTGCATCTTGCAAAAAGGAAGGCTGCACAAATGAATTAGCTATTAATTATGACAAAGAGGCTGAAAAAGATGATGGCGCCTGTGAGTTACCTGAAATAGTTTTTGATATTACATCACCTGCGGTAGGAGAAACATTTGGTTTAAACTCAGCTGTAAATATTACAGGAAGTATTTCTTCAAATTACGATTTAACCGGGTATTCATTAAAACTTACCAATACTACAAAGGGCGAAGTAGTTTTAGAAACCAAAACTGAAACTTTATCAAAAACATTCAATATTGACGAAACTTGGTTAAACTCTGTATCTCATCACAGTGATATGTTATTAGAAATTACTGCTACAGATGAAACAGATTTTGAAGTTTTGAGAGGAACTTCAATTGCCTTTCATTGCCACCCCATGTAATGCTATTATTTTAGCAAAATGGATAGGTCTGAAATAAAGAAAGGATGTTATGCAGTAATATTTTCTTCCCAAAAAAGTGAAAATCTAGAAGGTTACCTTCAAATGGAGGAAGAAACTATGAGGTTAGCCGCTGAAACCAAAGGTTTTATTGGGTATGAAAATGCCGGAAACGGAAAGGAACACAGCATTTTTATTAGTTATTGGGAAAGCGAAGAAAGCATAAATACATGGCGAAAAAATGCGACTCACCTAGTTGCCAAACAAATGGGTAAAGAAGTTTGGTACAATTGGTTTCATTCCATGATTTGTAAAGTAGAGGCTAGTAACTTTAAAGCTTCTCATGGATAAGATCATAAAAAATAGAATCATTTTATCTGCTAAAAGTTTAGATCAGTTTTACAAAACTCATTTTGTTCCTGAAAAACCATCCGGTGAAAACCTTTTAAAAGTTCACAAAGAATATAAAGCACTGCTAGGCTTAAGCATGATTCAAGGGTTTAAAATAGAACCATTTGGAGTGGACCACTGGTGGAAATTGCAAAATCAGTTTGAAGATGACATTTTGGAAAAAACAAAGCCTTTGGTATTTCTAGAGTTAAAGGCCAAAAAATTCATGAAAGACAAACAGCATGAAAAAGCTGCAATTTACATAAAAGAGTTCAAAAAGCTTGGACCTGTAATTTCAGTTTTGGTTTTTCAGTACCTATTTGGCAAAAAAACCTTTTACACTTTTTTCGAGAATCAAATTGTTTTTAGGGGTGATATTATTGTGCCTTAAAACTCTGTAATTTTAATATATCCTATTCCTCAGAGTAATATTAGTTCCTCTTTGACTGCCGAAATAAATCAAATCTTCATAAATATTATTTGAACTATAGCTAAAGTTTACCTTGTCTAAAGACTTATATGTGCCTTGACTAGAGTATGAAAATATCTCTAATTCGTATGTTTCATCAAATTTGTCTATCAATAGCTCATAATTAGAATAATCATCATTTCGAAGGTATATCAAGTTTGAACCATTAGAATAAAAGGATTCAATTTGTTGGTGACTGTAAACTGTATCATTATTTAAATAAATATTGAACAAATAATACAGATTTCCACCTACTTGTGTTCCGTCAAAATGAGTATCAGAAACATTTGAAAATTGAATTGTTAATTATTTAATGAATCAATTCC
>JABAYK010000094.1:0-10586 GCA_018609045.1 Flavobacteriales bacterium | reverse complement strand
GGTTCTTTAATTTTTATTTCAACCTCAAATTTATCTGACTTTGCTTTGTTTTTATTGTAAGCAGTTAGCGAAACGGTATAATTTCCTGTATCTGAATAATAATGTGAGGGTGTTTCTTCTGTCGATGTTTGTCCATCTCCAAAGTCCCATAAGTAAGATTCTGCATCTCTTGAATTATTATAAAAATAAACCTCTGTATTTGGATTGTGCGAATACATATTAGGATCAAAAGCTGCGTAAGGTTCAGGAGTTTCGCAACTATTTAAAACAATAAGTGCAGTAAAAACAATAAAATATCCTGCAGATTTAATCAAGGATTTCATTGTTTAAATGTATACATTTTTATTATCCCAAAATTGTTGTTTTTGAAATTAAAATCATAGATTTAAGTCGGCAAGAGCCGGTAAATCGTTATAATGCCATTTACCTGTTACAGTACCTTTATTTAAAACAACTATACCTGGGTTTGACCTAATTACGGTTTTTAACATTATTGCATCGCCACTTAAATAAGGATACATAATTTGGTGCTTGTGCTTAAAAGCATCAGTTGATTCATAATTTGAGGCAGATAAACCATAAACAGGTATATTTTGGGCTTGCACTTGCTCTAACAAGGCATTTAAATCTGCTTGAGAACCTTCATCAGTTTTATCAATATCATAAGATATTACCAAAACTATTTTTTCTGCAGTTAAAATATCTTCAGTTACTTCAAAACCATCTACATCTGATAAATTAAAATCGTGAACGGGAGGCTCATATCCAGCTTCTATGGTAATTGGCTCTGAGGTTTCTACAATTTCCCAATTACTATCTTCCCAAATACCTGAAGAAAGGTATTCTTTATCGCTCATCACTTTCTCTTCGCCTGTTGAGTTATTTTTTAAGCTGTAATTGTATCCAAATTTCGGACATGGTAGGCCAAGTTCTTCGCAGCTTTTCATGCCATCAACAATACTTTTGCCCTCTGCGTAAGGCCTAAAATCTCTTACTGGCAAATGCTCTACACAATACCAAGAATAGCCAAAGGATAAAACTGTTGCAGCCCCTGCAATAATCCAATCTGATGCAGGAAGTTTAACCAAGTTTTTTAGAACATAAACAACTCCAAAAGTGATGATTGCGAAAATGATTGGGAAATTCCAAGAGATAACCATCACAGAAAACAAAGCCACGAAAAACAGTGAAAATCCAAAATAAAACAAGTCCTCGCGTTGAATATTTGGAGTTATGTGTTTTTGTCTGATAAAAATTATGGCAATAAAGAAAAACAGAATTACATCCTTGGTAAAGCTTTGCCATGGTGTAAATTTTAAAGCATCGCCAAAACATCCACAATCGGTAACTTTATTAAAATAAGCAGAATAGAAAGTTAGAAACGTAAAGAAAATAATCATTAATAATAATGACCAAGAAACCAACTTTATTTTTGAGCCTAACAAAACTGCAACGCCTAAAACAATTTCAATTACACATATAATAATTGCCAATTGAAGTGCCCAAGGTTCAAAAAACGGTAGATTCAAAACATCAGCCGCAAAGTACTCTTCTAGTTTGTAGGAAAACCCAAGTGGGTCGTTTGCTTTAATTAAACCTGAAACTATAAATAATGAGCCTACTAAAACTCGTGAAATAAATTCTAAAACTTTTATCATGGTTTGCTAAAATTTGCCCGAAAGTAAGTTTCGGGTAGTACTATAAATTTTAATTTAACAACTATTTAACCTACGTTTTCTTCTAGCTGAATTAGAGCAAAAACAGCGTAGTTAATTATGTCTAGATAATTGGCATCAATTCCTTCAGAAACAATGGTTTTACCTTGGTTGTTTTCAATTTCTTTAATTCTAAGCAACTTTACCAAAATTAAATCTGTAAATGAGCTTACTCGCATATCGCGCCAAGCTTCTCCGTAATCGTGATTTTTGGCCAACATCAGGTTTTTAGCCACTACAAATTTTTCTAAAAAAAGTTTTTCTGCTTGTTCAGGATATAAGTCTGGTTCATTGGCAAAACCTTTATCAATCTGAATTAAAGCCATCAAACAATAATTGATAATTCCTAGAAATTCAGATTCAATCCCCTCGCCTACTTTGCTTTCGCCAATAGTTTCGAGCGTTCTTATTCTATTTGCTTTTATAAATATTTGATCGGTTAAAGAAGTAGTTCTTAAAATTCTCCATGATGCACCATAGTCTTTCATTTTTTTAATGAAGATATCTTTGCATCTTTCAATTATTGTATTGTATTGATTTACAGTTTTTTTCATGACATCAGATAACCAATTTGGCAAAGGCCGAAAATATAGTATTAATTGCAAAGGTGCTTTAATCAGTTTTGAACAACCCAAAGTAATGGGAATTGTAAACCTAACTCCTGATTCGTTTTTTGATGGTGGAAAAAATTCGAGTGAGGTTCAAATATTAAAATCCGTTGAAAAACATCTGAAAGACGGAGCTACCTTTTTAGATTTTGGAGCAGTTTCAACAAAACCCAATGCAGCCGAAGTTTCTAAAGAAGAAGAACTGAAAAGACTTTTACCTGCTTTAAAATTGGTTTTAGATGAATATAAAGATGCCATTATTTCTGTTGATACTTACCGAAGTGAAGTTGCTAAACAGGCTGTAGAAGCAGGCGCATCTATAATTAATGATATTTCGGGAGGAGATTTTGATGAAAATATGTTTCAAACTATTAAAGAGTTTCAAGTTCCTTATGTAATGATGCATATTCAAGGAAATCCACAAACCATGCAGATTAATCCAACTTACAGAAATGTTTTGGATGAAGTACAATTAAAATTATCTCAAAAATTGCAAGCCTTAAGATTATTAGGTGTAAATGATGTAATACTTGACCCCGGTTTTGGGTTCGGAAAAACAGTTGATCACAATTATATATTACTTAAAGAACTAGAGCAATTCCATTTACTCGATTGCCCAATTTTGGTTGGTGTTTCGCGAAAATCTATGATAAACAAAGTACTTAAAACCTTGCCCGAAAATGCTTTGAATGGAACCACCGTTGCCAATACCATTGCTTTGCTAAATGGCGCTAATATTTTACGTGTTCACGATGTTAAAGAAGCTGTTGAGGCAGTTAAAATAGTAACTGAACTTCAAAACGTTTAATATTGCTTTATGGCTGATTTTATTACCTTAAGATGGCTTGATGCTTTAGACATTTTATTGGTTGCGTTTTTAATTTTTCAATTGTACAAGATTGTAAAGGGTGCAGTAGCCATCAGAATTTTTTTGGGTATTTTCACTATTTATCTTTTTTGGAAGATAGTAGAGGCCTTGAAAATGGAGCTATTAACCGAAATTTTAGGTCAGTTTATTGGTGTTGGGGTAATTGCTCTAATTATTGTTTTTCAGCAAGAGTTACGCAGGTTTTTATTGTTGATAGGTACACAAGGTTTTTTATCAGAAAATCAAACAGCCAAAAGGTTTTTCTCACTTTTTAAAAACAAAGAGGAAGTATTTGATATTGATTTCAGAGCGCTTTCAGGAACCATCAAAAGCTTATCTAAAACAAAAACTGGTGCTTTAATTATTGTTGAAAAAAACTCGAATTTAGATTACTTGGTGAGCTCAGGAATTGAAATAAACGCCAAAATGAGCAAGGATTTGCTAGAAAACATCTTTTTCAAAAATTCTCCACTTCACGATGGCGCCGTTTTAATAGTTGACAATAAAATAAAAGCTGCTCGTTGTGTTTTACCGCTTACTGAGCAAGAAATTGATGGAAATTATGGCATGCGTCACCGAGCGGCGTTGGGTATTTCTGAAAACTCTGATTGTTTGGCCATTATCGTTTCTGAAGAAACTGGCGAAATAAGTTTTGCAGTAAATAGCAAATTCATCAACCAAATAGAGCCTGCTAAGGTTGAAAGTGAGTTGCGGTTGAATTTGAACTAAAACAGATTTAATCCATCAAAATTATTTCATTCAAGCCTTTTCTAACCTGCATTAGTTGTTCTTGGCTAATTGAACCCAGTTTTTTGGTTAATCTATTCTTTGAGATTGATCTTAAATGCAAATTCAGAATTTCAGACGTTTGTTTTAAACCTGTTTCAGCAATAGGACTAACAATTACATTGCCTTTGTAATTTTTAATTTTTGAAGTAATTGGGCAGACCCAAACAACAGGTGCATAAGAATTTAGCAAGTCACCTGAAACAATCAAAACAGGCCTTTTCCCTGCTTGTTCACTTCCTTTAACAGGATTCAAATCTGCTTCCCAAATTTCTCCTTTTTTCAACCTTCTACTTGTTTTAAATAATCTTGCATTCCTTCTTCAGCCATGCCCAAAACATCTAAATCACTTTCCATTTGTTGGTAAGATTGAATATACTCAACCCTATTAATTTGGTTGAGGTAAATAGATAAAGCCTTTTCAATCAACTTATTTTTAGGAAGATTAAGTTGGGTTGCTTTTTCGTGAAGTAACTTAAGCAAATCGTCGGGTAAGGTACTTGTAAATGTTGCCATATTATATTTATAAAACACAAATATAAATCTTAAACACAAAATATAATAAGGTAAAAATTAGAGCAAAAAAAAGTCCCGATTAATTCGGGACTTAAATTTTTAGTTTGCCATTTCTTTTTGTTTGGCTTCAAACTTTTTAATGATTTCCTCATCACTTAAGCCTAGAGTTTCAATAGATGCTTTGGCATCATCAGCAAAGCCATGGTCTGGGTGATTGGCAACTACTTTCTCGTAATATTCTTTGGCTTTGCCGTAGTTATTTGCATGCTCATCATACACAAAACCAACAAGATATAAACTTTCTACCCTTTTGTTGTAATCTGGATAATTGTTGTAAATTCTTTCAAAAAATCCTGCTGCTTGGTCGTATTCTTTTAAACCTATTGAAACTTCACCTGCTTTGAATAAATATTCTGGCGTTATTGAATCTTTTGGATTGTTTTGAGCATAATCTCTGTAAAAGGTAACCACTCTTTTGGCCAACTCGTCATCAAACTTAGTTCTCATTTTATTGGTTAGCTCCTGCTCCATTTTTGTAATTTCTAGCTGAAGTTCGTCTTTGGTAGCTACTTTTTCAGTTACAGGTTCTGTTTCAACTGTTTTGTTTTCTCCTCCACTACAAGCTGTAAATAAAGCAATTACACCTAAAATCAATAATTTTTTCATAGTTGTTGTCTGTTTAAAAATGATTGCAAAATTAAGGCAGCGCTCATTTTATCAACCAATTCTTTCTCTTTTCTTTTCTTTTTAGATAAACCCATTTGTAAAATGGTTTGCTGCGCCATGCGAGATGTTAAACGTTCATCTTCTCTTTCAATTTTTATATGGGGAAATTTCTTTTGAAATTTTCTAATAAATCCTACAATCTCTGTTTCAACAGATGAAGCCTCTCCTCCCATTCTAGTTGGTAAACCAATTACAAGTATTTCAACTTCGTTTTCTTTAAAATAGGTTTCAAAAAACTCAATTAATTTTTCAGGATGTATTGTATCCAAAGGATTTGTAGTTATTCTCAAACTATCTGTAACCGCCAAACCACAGCGCTTTGTTCCGTAATCAATTGCAAGAATTCTTGACATTTGGCAAAGCTATCTAATTAACAATTAGCTTTTTTGAATAATGGCTTCCTTTAAAAACAAATGAAACTACATAAATGCCATTAGGTAGATTTAAATCAAACCCTACTTTTTTTTCATTAGTTTTAAAAACTAATTGGCCGCTTAAATTATAAATTGAAATATCTTCAACAATCTGTGTAAAAATTACTGCTCCCTTTGTAGGATTTGGAAAGATTTCAATTTGATTGTTTTGAGGAAAAACATTTAAAATATTAACCCAAGTTTCCCCTGATTTTTTATAAGAAAAAAGTTCCTTTTCATAACTCTGAACATTAGTATCGAAAACCTTCTCGTAAATTAAACCTAGCCCTTTTGCATAAGCTTTTGTATTTTGAGAATAAGTTTGCCAACACCCATTCCAAAAAAAGCCATCATGACCATTAAAATGAAAAACTGAAGTGGCTTGATTACATTGGTTAACTTTAGATTTTGTAGCATTTAAAGGAACAATTACAGAATCGTTTATAGGAATTTTTAGATCAATGGTATCTAGTATATAATATTTTTCATTGTTTTAGTACTATCCATCTTTTTCTAATTTAATGGCATATTGTAATGAATCATGTAAATTTTTCTTATCTAAAATTGTATTTGTTTCAATGTATGTTTTTCCTTGCACCCATCCTATTTCAAGATCAGTCACTTTAAATTTAAATTCATTTCCCTGCTCAAAATCAAATAATTTTAAATACGTTGAATCTTTTAAAGAATAATTTCCAAGGCTACTTTCAATTAAGTAATAATACATTGGATAAGGAGAAAACAAAATCGGATTGGATTGCAAGTATGGAAATAGGAAAAAATCATAAGTTGTTTTAAAACCAGTTTTTTTGCCAATTTGAATAGGATTATTTTTAAAGAAATTTCTCAAATGCCCGCTATTTATTCCAAGTTGAACTTTAAATTTTATTTCAACTATTGTATCAGAATAACCTTCAAACTGTTTAAAATAAATATCAGATACAATTGCTTTAATTATGGAAGTATCAGTTTTGTAAAAATCCCATTTAAAACCAATATTTTTATTTAACTCAAATGCTATTGTATCGTTCAAACTATTTACAATATTTACTCTTCCATTTTCTATCCAAGTATTTTTGCCAAAAAGTGAGTGATTCTGCGAAAATTGATTGTAAGTGTAAAAATTAGTAGAAATGTGAGGAACATTAAGAAAATTAGGGGCAGGAGTATCAACTCTATATGATTTTGAATATTTAAATTCCAGATATTGACTAGAATTATTAATAGTGTCAATTCTTATACCTACATCATTGAAGTTGTAATAAGGGTTTTTACTAAAATTAATTTCTGGAGTTTCATTTTGAAATGAATAAATAAACCAATCATTCTCTTTTAAACCTTTAAATTGTGCTTGAAGAAAAAATGGAATAATGAAAAGAATAAAATATAAAAACCTCATAACTGTATCAAATATAGGCATCAATTACATAAATTGAAAATTACATTTGTAAAAAAAATAGATTGTGCAAAAAATTATAGACGAAGCTTGGGAAAACAGAGAATTGTTAAATCACACAGAAACTAAAAATGCTATTCGAGAAGTTATCAATCAAATTGATTTAGGCAATTTACGCTGTGCTGAGCCTACTGAAAACGGCTGGCAAGTTAACGAGTGGGTTAAAAAAGCCGTTGTGTTGTATTTTCCTATTCAAGAAATGAATACCATAGAAGTTGGTCCGTTTGAATTTCATGATAAAATTCCACTTAAAAAAGGTTACAAAGCCAAAGGCGTTCGGGTTGTGCCTCATGCAATTGCAAGGCACGGTTCTTACGTCGCCAAAGGTGTTATTATGATGCCATCATACGTAAATATTGGAGCTTATGTAGATAGTGGAACAATGGTGGATACATGGGCTACAGTTGGTTCTTGTGCTCAAATTGGAAAAAATGTTCATTTAAGCGGTGGTGTTGGTATTGGTGGCGTTTTAGAGCCTTTGCAAGCTGCTCCTGTAATTATTGAAGATAATTGCTTTATTGGCTCAAGGTGCATTGTTGTTGAAGGAATTCGTGTTGAAAAAGAAGCCGTTTTAGGTGCCAATGTGGTTTTAACTGCTTCAACCAAAATTATTGATGTTACGGGAGATGAACCTAAAGAAATCAAAGGATATATTCCTGCAAGGTCTGTTGTAATTCCTGGAACTTTACCCAAAAAATTCCCTGCTGGAGAATATGGTGTTCCTTGTGCTTTAATTATCGGAAAACGAAAAGAGAGTACAGATAAAAAAACTTCGTTGAATGATGCATTGAGAGAGCATGCCGTGAGTGTCTAGGCCTTTAATTATTAATTCATAATTATTAATTCATAATTGATTAAATCTTTTCTCATTATACAAACAGCCTTTATAGGCGACGTAGTTTTG
Source organism: Flavobacteriales bacterium (assembly GCA_018609045.1). Taxonomy (GTDB): domain Bacteria; phylum Bacteroidota; class Bacteroidia; order Flavobacteriales_G; family Salibacteraceae; genus JAAZVO01. The sequence continues at coordinate 2,594 of JABAYK010000094.1, read as the reverse complement.
GCGACTGCTTTGGTTGAAAAATTGGCCAAGTTCTTTCCAAATGCTAAAATTGACTTTTTGGTTAGAAAAGGAAATGAATCGTTGTTAAACAACAATCCGCATTTGAATGAGGTTTTGGTTTGGGACAAAAAACAAAACAAATACAGCAACCTATTTAACCTCGCTAGCCAGGTGAGAAAAAACAAATACGATGTAGTAATAAACTTACAGCGTTTTGCCTCAACAGGATTTTTAGCCGGTTTTTCGAAGGCTTCTCAAATTATAGGATTTAAAAAGAACCCTCTTTCGTTTTTGTTTACCAAATCTTTTAAGCACACAATTGGAGATGGAAAACACGAAGTAGAAAGAAACCTAAAACTCATTGAGCACCTTACCAACAATGAAATTGAGAAACCAAATCTTTATCCTACTAAAGAAGATTTCGAAAAAGTAAAAACTTTTAAATCTGAAAAGTATATTACACTCTCCCCTGCATCAGTATGGTTTACCAAGGCTTTACCTATGGAGAAATGGATAGAGTTAATCAACTTAAAAGTAGATTTTAAAATTTATTTGTTGGGTGGACCATCTGATAAAAATTATTTGGACGAAATTAAATCTAAAAGCATCCACCCTAATCTTGAAAATTTAGCTGGCAAACTATCTTTTTTACAAAGCACAGCTTTAATGAAAGATGCTGAAATGAATTATGTAAACGATTCTGCACCACTTCATTTTGCTTCAGCCATAAATGCCCCCACAACCGCTTTTTTTTGTTCCACAACACCCAAGTTTGGTTTTGGTCCTTTATCAAGCAATAATAAAATAGTAGAAACCAAAGAAAGTTTAAGCTGTAAACCTTGCGGATTACATGGGAAAAAGGAATGTCCTCGAGGTCATTTTAAGTGCGGAAAAAATATAGATGTATCTGATATATAGACATTTATTTTCTTAAGGAAATTTCATTTTTCTGAAAATAATTCTAAAAAGTTTTATTCGGCAGCAAGCCAACCTTTATTACTATTTTTGCCCCCCTTTTTTAAAGCCATGAATTTAGCGCATTTGCTTACAGAAAAAATTTACTCCAACATTGGGAAAGTTGCAGATGCTCATGGGTTTAAAGCATTTTTAATTGGCGGATTTGTAAGAGATTTATTGCTTAACCGGTTAGGAGAATTAAAAGACATAGACATTGTTGTAGAAGGCAGCGGAATTGAGTTTGCTAACTTTTTGGCCAAAGATTTAAATACTTCTGAGGTAAAACAATTCAAAAATTTTGGAACAGCTATGCTGAAATACCAAAATTTAGAAATTGAAATCGTAGGCGCTCGCAAAGAATCTTACAACCGAAACTCTAGAAAACCAATTGTTGAAGATGGCACTTTGGCAGATGATCAAAAAAGAAGGGATTTTACCATCAATGCGCTTTCTATTGCTTTAAATCAAGAAAATTTTGGAGAACTTCACGATCCTTTTCATGGAATTGAGGACTTGAAAAACAAAATAATTAGAACTCCATTAGAGCCTGAAACCACTTATTCTGACGACCCTTTAAGAATGCTTAGGGCAATTCGTTTTGCTTGCCAATTAGACTTTACAATTCATCCAGTTTCGCTTCAAGCAATTAAGGAGCAAAAAAATAGATTAGAAATTATTTCAGTGGAGAGAATTTCAGATGAACTCCTTAAAATATTAGCTTCCAAAAAACCTTCAATAGGCTTTAGGTTATTGTTTGAAACCGAATTATTACATTATATTTTACCAGAGCTAACATCTCTTCAGGGAGTTGAAGAAAAAGGCAATCAAGCCCATAAAGACAACTTCTATCATACCATTCAAGTGGTTGATCAATTGGCTGAGAAGTCAGATAATATTTGGTTGCGGTTTGCAGCTCTTTTGCATGATGTTGGCAAAGCTCCTGCAAAAAAATATATTGAAGGAACAGGTTGGACATTTCACAACCACGAATTTATTGGTTCTAAAATGGTTCCAAAAATCTTTAAAAGATTAAGGCTTCCGCTAGACGCCAAAATGAAATATGTTCAAAAAATTATTAGACTAAGTGGTCGCCCTGCAACTTTAACCTATGATGTTTCAGATAGTGCAGTAAGAAGGTTATTGCTCGAAACTGGTGATGATATTGACGATTTAATGACACTTTGCGAAAGTGATATTACTTCAAAAAACAAGAATAAAGTTGAGCAATTTTTGGCGGGCTTTAAAGCTGTTCGTCAAAAACTAAAAGATATTGAAGAACAAGACCATTTGAGAAACTTTCAACCTCCAATTACAGGAGATATAATTATTAGTACTTTTAATATTGAGCCTGGAAGAGAAATTGGCATCATCAAAGAGCAAATAAAAGAGGCAATTTTAGAAGGGAAAATTGCCAACAATTATGAGGAAGCTTATGATTTGATGCTTGAAAAAGGAGAAGAATTAGGATTAACACCACATAAATAAAATATATGACAAAAGCGGTTAAAGCTAGAATTGTTTTAGATTATGAAAAAGATGTTTTTAGAGATTTAATTCTCCCTATTAACGCATCTTTTGAAGAGTTTCACAAAGAAATTTTAAAGAGTTTTGATTTCCCGAATAATCAAATGACCTCT